>JAITAW010000016.1 GCA_031283905.1 Treponema sp.
GCCCTTCAGCGTGTTCAACATGGGACTATCGTTTAATATAAGCCCGTTCATACTGGGCGCGAGCGTAGACAACCACTGGCTTAGATCGCTGCAATTCAACGACTACCTGATCGGCGGCCTATTCCTTGAACCGGGGCTGTTTGCCGATTTTTCCCCTAACCGGCATAGTACCCTGTCGCTCTCCGTTTCATGGCGGCTTCTGATTAACGCGGTGGGAGATACGCATATATATAGAAAGTTTCAGGACGCTTCATATCTTATTTCCATGAATTCCAATGCAGGCGGCGCGGGACTAGCTTTTTGGGATATGGGGCTTTTGATTACGGTGAATTCAGCGAAATTTTGAACGTTAAAAAAGGACCCTAGGGCGTATTCACACAACGCAAAGCAATACAAATACACGCGAGATAGATAAAAGCGGAAAAGATACGGGCGCGTTTGTCATAGCGGGGCGCAAATCCTTCGATCCGCCGGAAAAACCGCCCCGCCTCGTTCCGCCTTTTATAGACTTCCGTGCGAAACGCCGTTTCGCCGTCATACTCCCGCCGATGCCCCCGGCTCCCGTGCAATAACCCGTGTCCGCCCGTCTTTATACGCCCTATCCTCAACGGAGTAACCGCATGCTCCCGTGTCCGGGTATCGCCCCGTCCGCCTTACCGCGCTTTGCATTCTTTGGTATACGCTCCGCGGTTTTTTGTCTTCTGTTCCCTCTTGTTTTTATGTCTTCTTGTTTTCGCGCTTCAAAGCCGCTTGGCCGCCGCTCTCGTCAGTCTGTGGTTGATCGCAGAGCAAAGCCCACTATCCGGTGATTTGTGCGCGTGTATGGCGGACGCTTTGCTGTTATCGATGATGTACAGCGTATCAAACAGATTCACCCCGGCTCCGAGGGTCTTGTCCGCCGTTGGTGTAGTAGCCGCCGCCTTTATCATCGTTGTCATTGCCGCAACCAGCCAGTACATTCCGAATATCAGCGCCAGCGCCAATATTCCCAAAACAAGAAATCTGTTCTTCTTCATTGAAAAACTCCTTTGCGGGTTCCACCCCGCGTGCGGTCGCGGCGTCACGGCGTTCCCGCAGTCAAAAATGTATGTTCGCCGCAAACGCGGAGCAACACCTTTGTTTCATTAAGAATGAAGAATGAGGGTGAAGACCCCGCGTGGCTCTCGCGGCCCGCGATGCGCCGCCGGCCCGCGCACCGCCTTCCCGCAATTCTTCATTTCTCATTTCCCCTACGGGATGACGGCCTCGACCATCGGCCCGAACGTGCCCTGCCGCCCGTCCCCGCTTTCTATCTGCACCGCGATGTACGCCCTCTTGCCGGAGTCCGCGTAGTCGAACTCGATAACGTCCTTCTTCCGCCGCGTAAAAAACGATTTTCGCAAGTCCTCAGGCTTCGCGGGCGGCGCTTCCCCCGGCGCGATGGCGCTGTACCAGACGCGGAAGCCCTCGTTGGCCCGGTCGTGCGCGAGGACTCGGTCTTCGCCTCGGTCAGGGCCGCCAGCGCGGCGTCGGCCAGCGCGAGCAGCGCCGCGATAATAGCCGCTGGCACGCCCCGCACGCCCCCTTTGATTCCCGGCACGGAAAGCCAGTCCCGCGTTGTCGACATTAGATGTCCTCCTTGTTTACGGTATGTTTGAACGAGCTATTTTTGCGCCCGAACGGGTTGTTTTTGCCTAAAAATGAAGCGTTTTTGCCGCCGGAAGGATTACCGGCCGCGGCGGATACGGCGCGGCCTAAAGACGGCGAATCACCGTCTTGGCCGAATGAGAAAAAATACGGTGCATTTAGGGTGTTTCGCTTAAAAAAAGAGCGGGATTCCGCCCGGCCCTTGACACGATCCATGCTAGATGTGTATACATAAAAATATAACCGAAACGAAAAGATTATGTAAGAACCTGAATAATCGCGGCGCGATTGTTTTTCCGGAGTTTCACGGTGCGAAGCTCCGGCCTTTGCGCGGGTAGACCCTGATTGGGGGGTAGCGGAAGACCGCGCAAGCCCGCTTGCGTGCGGCGCGGACTGGAGTGCAGGGGGGCGCAGCAGAGCGGCGGCCAAGCGGCTTTGACATGGGCAGGCGCGACCGCGTAGTTATTATAGCGAGGGTACATAGGGGCAAACCGCGCGTTTATTCGCAGTAGGATATAATATCCCCGCGCTTTAAAGCTAAACGTGGCCTGCGGATACATTGCCGCTTAGTACAACCGGCTTCGTTTACATTCCGCTTTCTCTCTTTGCCATGTCTGCTCCCGTCTTTCCCTCAGGCCGCGCCGGTTTTTCTACCGGCATCCGCCTTTCCCGGCGCTGATTGCGCAAAGCCGTCTCAAGCGGCGGACTCTTCGAGTCCGGCCTCGTTCTTACCTATCCGGGTATAAATAGCCTGCTCGGTGAGGCGATAGCCTTCGCTCACGGGTAATAATGCCCGGGTATTCCCAAAATGATTAGCTTTTTTGCGGTATAAATGGCGGCTTGCCGCTCTTGGGCGCGGCGGCGCGGCATCCTTGGTTAATCCGGGCGGCTCCTTACGTGAGGAGCGTTTTTTCCCTGCCTTCGCGGAACAGGGGGACAAAACGGCGGGGCGGGATATTTGCCGCGCCTAAATCGTCTTTGTAGGGCAGGGGCATGCCCAGATCGAGAAATGGAGCGCCGCGCTCCTCCAAATACCGCGCCATGAGGATCATCTGTACGGAGCCGGCGTTGCCTTCGTCATAATACCCGGAATAGCTCGTGTACACACGGCCGGCAAGGACGCCGAATTCGCCGGCTTTCAGTTCTCCGTCCCTATACACGCCAAAAGAAACGGGTCTTGCGAAAACGGTTTTGGCGTTGCGGAGAAAACGGACCGCGTTCAAGAGCGGCCCGGTGAGCCAGTCATCCCCATGAACCGCGACGCACCGGTCTACAATGCGGTCAAAGTCCGCGTCAACGCGCAGTTCGTACCGGCTCAGAAAGCGTTTTATTGACTTCTTGATGTGCAGGTCGGAAAAAAACAGGACGGAACGTATGGTATGAAGTTTCGGCAGCAGGAGGTATTTTGAAGGATCATCGGCAAATCTCGTTGACATGACCAGAAACCCTGCGCTCATAAGCCTTTCTATAAAAAATGGATCAAAATCCAGAGCGAGACAGAAGTCCCGCGCGTAATCCCTGTCCATAAGCTCGTCCACAAGCCGGTCCATCCGGTCTTCCTGGGAAATAAATACATCCCCTGTTCCGATAATTTTAAGCGGATACGTTTGCATGAGATGATTATAGCAAATTCCGCGCCGGTATGCGACTATTGGGCGCGAGCTTTCCCCTTGACAAGCCTCGCGCATACGGTATATCTTGTAATGAAAGCACAAGCAGTGCGGCAGGAAGGAGGCTCTGTATGGCGCTTAAATTTATAAAACCGCTTGTCATCGTGGCGGCGGTTGTTGTTTTTGCCGTTATTTTCAATCCATTTACCATTATCGGCGCGACGGATCGCGGCGTCAGTTATTTTCTTGGCGCGGCCGGAGACGAAGTGATCCAGCCCGGACTTGCCACTCATATTCCGCTACTCGGCGCCATCCGCACATGGTCGATTAAGCCCAAAGAGTTTAAGGTTAAGATAGCCATTGACAACAACGGCGCGATCAGCAAAGACAATCAGATTATTGGGGTGGAGTCAACAATCTATTGGAAGTTTGATGAGTCGCGGATCCTTGACATTGCAAAACAGTATTCCGAAGAGACGCTGAAACAGATCATCGAAAGCTCCGCGATTACCTCAATCAAGACGATTATCGGCGGGTACACCATTTTCAATCTTGCCCAAAATCAGGCGAACATATCCGAAAATGTGATGCAACGGCTGACTTCAACGTTGAGCCAGTATCCGGTGATCATCACCCAACTGAATGTGTCGAATTTCGATTGGAGCAGCGATTTTGACAAACAGATCAACGCCACGATGGAAGCAGCGCAGGCGGTGAAAAAGGCGACGGAAGAGGCGAATATAGCGGAGCAGCAGTCGAGGAAGCAGGTAATAGAGGCGGAGGCAGCGGCGAAGGCGAAGCATACGACAGCGCAGGCGGACGCGGATCAGCAGAAAATAGCCGCTGATGCGGCGCTGTACCGCGCCCAAAAGGAAGCCGAGGCGAAGATCGCCGAAGGGCAGGGTATCGCCGAATACAACCGGCTGATCGCGGTCAACCAACAGATTGAAATCCGGATGCGGGAACTGGAGATAGAGCTTGAACGCGCCAAACGCTGGAATGGCGTTGAAGTGCCGCAGTACATCCCGCTTACCGCGGCGGGCGGCGTTGTAACGCTTCCGTCCCCGTAATCCGAGCGGCGCGGACGCCGTGCGCACGGCGCGGCGCTTTTCATAAAGCTAAGGGCGGGCCGCTCTCCCAAAAACCTGCGCGCGTTGAGGGAAAGCCTTCTGTCATAAAAAGAGGTCGTTTTGAAAGGTTTATTAAGGACAATAGGCGTTTTTACGGTGGTAATAGCAACGGTTGTCATCCTGTCTCCGGCGGGAGCGGTATTGTTCCTTTTCAGGTTGATAGGTTTTAAGAAAAATATATCTTTTGCCATGTATAAAATAGCGCAAATATGGGCGAAGCTGCTTATTGTTGTTACCGGTTGCAAGCTGACGGTCAAGGGAAGGGAGCATATTCCGCAGCAGGGCGGCGTATGCTTTGTAAGCAACCACGGAAGCATCTTTGACATCCTGCTTATCCTTGCCTATGCGGGCAGACCATTCGGCTTTATGGCAAAGAAAGAGCTTATATGGTTGCCGTGCATCAATATGTGGATCGCTTTGCTGGGCGGTTTTTTTTTGGATAGAAAAAACGTCAAAAAAGCGTTGGATGTCATCAATAAGGGTGTAAAAAACATCCAAAAAGGCGGCGCGATGATCATTTTTCCAGAAGGTCACCGGAGCAGGGGGCAAGGCGTGCTTCCGTTCAAAGCCGGGGCTTTCAAGCTGGCGACCCAGTCCAACGCCGTCATCGTACCGGTAGCCATTGCGGGCAGCTACGATATTTTCGAGAAAACGGGGCGCGTCCAAACGGTGTCTGTGGAGCTTGTTTTCGCCCCCCCGATTGCCGTCGCGGATATTCCCCGCGAAGACCGCAGGCAACATCTCGCGGATCGCGTACACGCCGTCATAGCCGGCGCTTTGACGCGGGGCGCGGCGGGCTTGTAAGCGATAAAACATGAGAGACCTATGGATACTTGCGCTGGTTGTTTTTCTTTTGCTGATCTTGCCTCTTACAAAACCGTTTTTCAGAGCATTAAGACAATTTAGCGGACTGAACTGGTTTTATCCCATCAGCCTTGGTATTATGGTTTGCCTGTTCCCGGTTTACGGCTTCCGCCTCGAGTGCGTCCCTTTGCTGATATGCGTTGTTGTTGTGAATATAGCGGCTTTCTTTGAGTATATTGCCGGCCAAGACAACGCCGTAGTGGGAAATAGCTATTATCGAAAGAAGGCGTGCCGTCCTGGCGTTGCGATTGTAACGCTGATAATCACAACCGGAATAGCGGTTTATTTCTCGCCCGCGCTGGATGCGGATCTGACCACGGATCGTGTACGGACTGCCATGCTGTTTGACGAGCGGCGGCAGGCGCGTTTTTCGGTTCGGATATACGATGTGGAACAGGCTGAACCTAAGGGGTTTATGGTGGTTGTCCCGCCGCTCATTGATTCCTTTCATGCCGTTGACAAGATCTGCGCGGAAATACGAAAAAACGGCTTTGTGTCCGTTGCGTTTTCACGGGAAAAGGCGGCGTTAAAGACACGGCCTCTAACGCCGCTGAATGAACTGCTTACCATGTTTGCGGTGTTGAAGAACGGTACGGTGTTGGAAAAAGCAAACCAGACAGGACGTTATTGGGAAAAGGAGCGCTTGTCCGATATTGAATTCATCTTTTCCAACATGGGCGACATCGCGCAGACCGGAAGTAAAACGCCTGTTTTCGCCGTTGGATACGGCGCGGGCGGTTCGGCGCTGATTTCGGCTGTTTCATCGGACGCCTTTATCACGGCGAATCCTTCGTTGAAAGCGGTCGTCGCGGTTGAGAGCCGCCTGTGGTCGTCTTTTTACCATGAGGAAGACCCCGTTGAAATGCCGGAAGATCTCCCGTGGTTCGCCAAAGTGCGACTCAAGGCGGCGTTGTGGTTTAAAAGCCGGTTGCCGAAAAAAGTAGACCGGCTCACAGACCCTCCGGTTATGCGAAAACCCGCGTTATTTTTGACTTCGGATGCCGTTCTCAGGGCGAAAGAGCGGGACGGACGTTACATCGCCCTCTTAAACGCCCTGCACGCAAACGGAGCGGCTCCCGCTCTTTTGCTCGCGGGAGAAGGCATGAAGGCGCCGGATTATTTGGACTACCCGGCGGTTCAGCCTCTGTACTCGGCTGCCTTTCTGGGCGCGGGGAAAGACCTGAGGGCGCGGATGGCGTGTGTCGTCAATACGGCGGCGGCTATCACCGGCTTTGCGTTGTTCTTCATGGACGAAGACGCCCCAAAAATGCAAGGCTTTAGAACGGGGATGAGCGAAAATGCATATGTTGAAAAAAATCAGGCTTGGAATTCGGCTGATTTTATGGTATATTAAAAACTATGATCACGAAAAAGCTGGACGCTTTTTTTAAGGATATTCTTGCCATTGACGCGATAGAAGACGTTTCCCTGAACGGGTTGCAGGTTGACAACAACGGCGCCGATATAAAGAAAATCGCGTTTGCGGCTGACGCCTGCATGGAGACCTTTGAGCGCGCCGCGGCGGCGGGTGCGGGTATGCTTTTTGTTCATCACGGACTTTTTTGGGGAAAGCCTTTGGCGCTGACCGGCTCCCACCGAGAGCGGGTCAAATTCCTCCTTGATAAAAACATCGCCCTGTATGCCGTTCATCTCCCATTGGATAAACACCCGCAATACGGGAATAACGCGGCGCTTGCGCGGA
Organism: Treponema sp.; assembly: GCA_031283905.1. Taxonomy (GTDB): domain Bacteria; phylum Spirochaetota; class Spirochaetia; order Treponematales; family Breznakiellaceae; genus JAIRKH01. Next base: position 6,933 of record JAITAW010000016.1, read on the forward strand.
AACTCGGCGTTGTAAATCCCGAACCGTTCGGCGCGTATCATGGAGGCAAGATCGGCTGGAAGGGTAGTCTTGAGATGCCGCTTTCAATTGAGGATGCGGTTTCACGCATCAGCTTTATGGGAAGGCCCCCCTTGAGCGTTCTTCGTTTCGGCATAGAGCGCATACTGACTGTCGCGGTTGTGTCAGGAGGCGCGGCGGAGTTCGTAAGCGAAGCTGCGGCGGAAGGCATAGACCTTTTTGTAACCGGAGATGCCTCGCATTCATGGTATCATTGCGCTCTTGAATCCCGCATTAACGTGATTGCGGGAGGACACTACTCAACCGAGGTATGGGGCGTCCGTGCCGTAATGGAGTTGTGCGCTGAAAAATTGAATATGGATGTCGCGTTTATTGACGTTCCGACAGGATTGTAAGTGGTGAGGAGGAACCTGTAGATGAAAAAAATATTGCCGTTTTCGCTGACGGCGTTCATCATACTGGTGGATCAGGCGGTCAAAACATTTATCGCCCAACATTGGCGGCTGTCGCCATCCGGCGGCGTCTTTATTAAAGACGTGTTCGGCAACGATCTCTTGTGGATCGTCCACGTACGCAACAAGGCGATAGCGTTCAGCCTTGGGGAAGAACTTCCCGATGCCGTGCGTCCGGTTTTATTTATTATTCTGCCTCTTGTGGCGCTGGCGGCCGTGATCTGGTACTACTTCAAGTCGTCCGCCTTCACCCGCTTGCAGAGATGGGCCGTAGCCGGTATTATCGGCGGAGGCTTGGGCAACCTCATTGATCGCATCTTTCGCCCCGACGGTGTCGTTGACTTTATCAGCGTTAAATTTTTCGGTCTATTCGGACTCGACCGCTGGCCTACGTTTAACATCGCGGACGCAAGCGTCGTTGTTTGTTGCATCATATTGTTGTTGTCAATTCTCGTTGACAAGCGAGATGTACAACCCAATCAGGAATCGCAAAAATGCCGGATGGGACAAAAAAAGGAGAAATGCCGTGAACAAAAAACTTAATACGTTTTTCTTCATACTTGTCGCTACGGCGGTCAATCTTGTAATCACCATTATTGTTTTTTTTGTGATGTTGATGCTTTTTATGCGTTTTATCGCCCCTCATATTTCTGAAAACGTGGTGGCATGGGCGTCAATGCTGATTTTTATTTTGGCGATAGCGCTTGCTTTCATCATCTATCAGTTGATAATAAAGTTGTTCGCCGCTAAAGTAGACATGCAAAAATATTTTGATCCGATTTTTGCGCCGAAAAATCGCTTTAAAAAGAAGGAGTAAGGAGAAATGAAATTATGAGCGCTGTTTGTTTGCATAACGGCATCGTTATGACGAGCTTTGCCGCAATGGACCATTGCGCTGTGCTGGTTGAAAATGGGCTTATCGCGGATGTGTTTTCCGAGAAACGTTTTGCGCAAAAACATTTCGGAAGCGATGTTGAAATTATTGACGCGCAAGGCGCTGTCATCGCGCCGGGGTTTATCGACACGCATATCCACGGCTTCGGTGGGTATGGTACGGATGATTGCGCCCCTGAATCCATAGTGGAGATGTCCCGCTTGCTCTGCCGGTACGGAGTCACCGCCTTCAACCCGACGCTCTACCCTATAGCCGGAGACGCGATGGTGGACGCCGTGCGTCAAATCGCC
>JAITAW010000101.1 GCA_031283905.1 Treponema sp.
CGCCCCAGCGTAGCCGGGGAACGCTCCATTCCCACGGCTCACTACACCCACAGTTTGCCAGCCCTAAAAATGCTACGCATTTTTTTATTCGGGCTGTCAAACCATCGTAAACAGCCGGGACGTTATACGCAACGCGCCCGAAGTCGGTTAAGAAATTTTAGTATATGCATTATTGGAGGTTTACGTTGAAACGTGTTATTAAAGCTATTCGGGAAAAAATGCTCGTTCCGGTTTTAGATAAACTTGATAAATATCTGCCGTCTATTATGAGTGTGCTGTCTATCCGTAATCCTATCACGGAATATCCGCCGGCGCATGGAACATTGCGTAAAATACAACTGGCAAAAGCAAATGTATTATTCGCGTTTGACCAGTTTTGTAAAGAAAAAGAGCTGCGGTATTGGCTTCACGGGGGGGACTCTTCTTGGGGCGGTCAGGCACGGCGGGTTTATCCCCTGGGACGATGACATAGACGTTGCTATGACGCGGGAAGATTTTGACCGGTTCATAAAGATAGCCGGCAGTATGCCGCAAAATGGGAAAATACAATATTATTGGCGCGGTGGTAGATATTTAAAAATAAAATACATAGAAAATGATTTTGTTTTGGACGCCGTGGATATATTCCCTTTTCATCAATATTACAAAAGAACCAGTACTGTTGAGGGAAGCCAATTAAAAGAACGTATTGATAAATGCATTGACTCAAATAATTACCGACACGTTCCATTGTTAAAAAATGCCTTTTCATGGTACGCCGTCTGAAATTAAAATTATGCGCGAAGTGATTATGGAAGGCAAAAATCCGGCGGAAGACGGAGACATTTTTAAGGTAACCGGCTGCAGGAATATTTTTAGATATGAATGGATATTTCCGCTTTCAATTATGTCTTTTGAAGGAAGGGGGCTTCCCGTTCCAAATAATTCCGACAGCGTATTGGAAAGTCAGTATGGTGATTTTATGATGTATCCGCCGGATATGTATAGCTGGCATGGTTCAATATCCGATGACTTAAGAGATAACTGGAGAAACTATGAAAAGTTGGATGTATTTTTATCTATGGACAGCAATGCTGTTTATGAAATTATGACGGGAGCAAAAGAATGACAACGGGTTTTACCAGCGGCAGTTTTGATATGTTCCACATAGGTCACTTAAATCTTATCCGCGGAGCGCGGGAACAATGCGATAAATTAATCATAGGCTTAAACAGCGATGAATTTATTTATTCATATAAACATAAATATCCTGTTATTCCGGTAAAAGATAGAAAGGAGATATTAAAAGCCTGCCGTTATGTTGATGATGTTATAATAAAAGATATTCCTGACAATTTTTTAGTATGGGAAAAATATCATTATGACAAATTGTTTATAGGCTCAGATTATCGCTGTTCTCCGCAATATACGGAACTTGATAAATTACTCAGGCAGGTTAATGCCGAGGTGGTAATTCTTCCCTATACCGAAGGGATATCAAGCAGTATATTGCGAAAAAAGCTGGAGGAAAGAATGAATGGATAAAAAGTATTCGCGGGTATGAAATGGCGGACTTGGAACGTCATATACAGCAGGAATGTTATGTGAAACGAGGCATTTCTATTGCGCCTTGACAAGTCTCGCCGCGAGGGACGAAATGCCTCATTTTAAAATGTAACCGAATGACCGGATGCCTCATTTAGAAAAGAGTAAGTTTAGGCCGCCGGTTCTCTTCTGGAAGGAAGGGAACGGTAGGCCTCGGCCGGGCGGTCACAGCCGATATACTCGCGGAGGACGGCGCCGTTTTCCCATTCAACGAAGCGGTTGTCATTTTCCGGCGGTCTCTTGGGCGAGTGAATGGGATAGGGCGGACAGGGGCGCGGCGCCGGCCGGCGATGGCTTGGTTTATACATTCGCCGCCGTTGTCGCCATGGAACTCCCGCAGGTGGAAGGGGGTGGGTGCGCGGATACCCTTGAGGGCGTTGAATGTCCGGCGGCGGCCTGTTGGGAAGGAAATACGGGGATATACCGACCTGAAGCGGTCTGTCCGCAGTGGCGGGCGGTGTCAAATTGAATAAGACCGGGGAGTTTCCGTTCCGTTGAGGAGTAGAAGACGCGGACGGGGACGTGGCGCTTGGGGAGGCCGGCAGGTTTGGCGAGGGATTTGCACTTGGAGGTGATGGTGGCGGCCGGACTGTATGGTCGGGAGTTTCTCCCAGACGGTGGGAGTAACGCCGAAAGCCGACCGAGAGGCGATGGCCTCATCGGTATAATTTTTTTGCCCGTCCGATTGGCGGATCTTTTTTCGCGGCTTGAGTTTGACCGCCTTGCCGTTAACGGTAAGCGGAGTCCGTGGCCGGTTGGGGATACGCGGGGCGTACATCCGGTTTTTGCAGCCAGTAAACCGGATGAATTCGTCCGGAACGGTCGGCTTCTCTTTCCGTCCGGCATTTAAGCGGCGGGAATGGATTCGCTTGGTAACCGCCTTTTTCTCTTTCATGGATAACCCGGTTGTGACCGTTGATAGCTATCGCTACCGGATAGTCCGCCGTGATTTTGGTTGCTTTTTCAATGAGGCTATGCTGCCCCTTGTCTAAACCGTCAAGAACCGCTATAATTCGCTTTTAACTTTCGTATTGAGGTTTGTATGGAGATAGATCAAGATTTTATTGATAATCTAAAAATTGATGAAAACGCGCTGATGAAGCGTATAGCCGAATCGTTGGCGATTAATCAGGGGCAGGTCATAGCCGTTGTAGAACTTCTGGGCGAAGGGTCGACCGTACCGTTTATCGCTCGTTACCGCAAGGAAAAGCACGGCGCTCTTGACGAGGTGCAGGTGCGGGATATAGAACATGGGTATCGTTCTGGTAAAAACCTTGAAGAGCGGCGTATTGAGATCATCAGGCTCATTTTTGAACAGGGAAAACTCACCGAACCCCTCTATGGCAATATCACCAAAGCCGCGACGCTCGCGGAACTGGAAGACATATACGCGCCTTACAAGAAGAAAAAGAAGACTCGCGGCATGGCGGCCATTGAAAAAGGGCTTGAACCCCTTGCGGACGCGATGCTTGAGCTTGAAACAAAGCCGCTTGTCGCCAGGGCTGCGGAATTTGTGCGGGAAGATGCCGAACATCCCGAACTCAGCGTGGCGTCTGTTGAGGATGCCTTGCAGGGCGCTATGGACATTATCGCGGAACGGGTGTCCCAATATCCGGAAAACCGCGCCCTAGTCAAGGAGTTCTATAGCGCGGATGGCGTGATCTCCGCGAAAGGCGTAGGAAACGAGGAAGCGAAAAAGACTTCCACCTATCAAATGTACTGGGATTACACCGAGAAACTTTCCCAGATAAAGCCGCATCGGATTCTGGCGATAAACCGAGGGGAACGGGAAAAGGCGCTTGAAACGCAGATTGATGTCGATGAGAACGCGGCGGTTGAAATGCTGCAAAAGAAGTACGCCATTCACAACGAGTACCATAAAACTTCTATAGAAGATGGGCTTAAACGGCTCCTGTCTCCAGCCGTGCTTCGGGAAATCCGGGGCGATCAGGGAGACTCCGCCGATGGACATGGCATTTCCGTGTTCAGCGCGAACCTCAAGAACCTGCTCATGCAGCAGCCCATCAAAGGCGCTCGCGTACTGGGCGTTGATCCGGGCATCCGCACCGGCACCAAATGCGCGTGTCTTGACGACACCGGCAAATTCCTGCACTACTTTACGTTTATGAACAACCAGACCGAGAAGGCGAAGGAGTTGATCCTGAAGAATTTAAAGGATTATCATATTCAGCTTGTAGCGGTGGGAGGCGGAACCGGTACGAAAGAAGTGCAGGAGTTGGTGGCGCAGGTTATTTCCGAGCATAACCTTGACGTACTGTACACGGTGGTCGATGAGGACGGCGCTTCCGTATACTCGGCGAGCGACATTGCCCGCGAGGAATTTCCAGACCTTGATCTGACCATCCGGGGAGCCGTCTCCATAGGCAGGCGTTTGCAGGACCCACTCGCCGAACTGGTGAAGATCGATCCGAAATCCATTGGAGTCGGGTTATACCAACACGACGTCAACCAGAGAAAGCTCTCGGACACCCTTGACGAGGTGGTTTCCAGCGTGGTGAACAATGTAGGCGTCAACCTGAATACCGCAAGCGTCTCTCTCCTTAAGTACGTATCCGGTATAAATTCGAGTCTTGCCAAAAAAATCGTGAAATACCGTGATGAAAAAGGCAAAATTGCAAACCGCAATGAGTTGAACGGCATACAGGGCATGGGTCCGAAAACGTTTGAGCAATGCGCCGGCTTCCTCAAAATACCGGAGAGCGTGGATCCTCTTGACAATACGTGGGTTCACCCTGAGAACTACGCCATTGCCCGGGAGATTCGGGAGACCATTACCGCAACCGGCTCCATCGCTTCGGAAACGGTGAAGTCGCTGAAAGAGAAGTTCGGCGTTGGAGACGCCACCATCATTGACATTGTTGGTGAACTTAAAAAAAACGGACGCGATCCGCGTGAAGAATATCCCAAGCCCATCATGCGCAAGGGCGTGGTTGCGTTTGAAGATCTCAGCGAAGGCATGACGGTTACCGGCAGAATCAAGAATGTGGTTGATTTCGGGGCGTTCGTTGATGTCGGCGTAAAGGAGACCGCGCTCGTCCACATTTCCGAATTGAGCGATCATTTTGTCCAGGATCCAATGGAGGCGGTGAAAGTCGGCGAGGTGTACGAGTTCCGCATCATCGAATTGGACACGGATAGACGGCGCATCAGCCTTTCCCGCCGCAATGCGCAGTCCGTTCAGGGACGCGCCACGCCGAAACGCGAGCTTGAGAAAGCCGCCGCTTCCGCTCACGATGGCGCTACCGGCGGCAATGCCGTGAGCGGCAAGAAACGGGTCGTTGCGGTGAAAAAAACTGACGGTACCGGGATGCCGGTAAACCCCGGTCAGCCGCGTTCTCCCCGTTTTGATCCGAATGACGACGGGTCCACGTACAATCCGTTCGCCGAGGCGTTCAGGAAAATGGAGAAAAAGCGCGTAAAATGAGCGTCCGGCGCCGCGACACAATCCCGCATAACGAGGAGGCGGTATGGAGAAAGCAATCGCGCAGTGTCTGAATGGTATATGCAACACCTTCGATTTGTATTTCAACGCGGAGAGGCCGGCGGTGAAACCGGCTGTTTTACCGGATAATCAACATTGTTATTGATTGCTCCGTTTCCGAACGTTGCGTCGCCGCTGGCAGGCGGCGCATTCGTCCGCGTTATCCGCGCATTCCCTTTTCCTCCAGAGCAACCGTAAAGGAAACCATCCGCGTATGATTCCAATGTCTATAAAAGAAAAAAGCCTCGTCATTTACAAAAACAAACCCGCTGTAGTAACGGAAATCGCTGAAAAAATAAGCATATCCGTTGCGGGCGGGGACAAACTCAAAGTGCGTGAAAAAGATATAGAACTCATCCACCCGGGTCCCTGCGCGTTGTCCGATCTCATTGGGCAGCCGAAAGGCGATGTGCGAGGCGCGTGGGAGCTTCTGGAAGGGGAAAAAATCGCGTTCAATGAACTGGCGGAACTCATATACGGCGAATATACGCCTAAAACCGCCTTCGCCTTGTACACCGAAGTTCTTGACGGCGTTTATTTCTCAGGAAACACGGCGGAGATCAAAACGCATACGCCTGAGAAAGTTGAGTCGGAAGAAAAAAAGCGCGGCGAGAGACAAAAAGGGCAGATTGAACGGGATGCGTTTCTTGAGCGTTTCAGAACGAAAACCCTCGTGTTCCCTGACGACAAACAATTCCTGCAAGATGTTGAAGCCCTTGCCTATGGACAAACCGGCAAGAGTCGCACCTTAAAAGATATGGGCAAGCCGGAAACGCCGGAAGAAGCCCATAAAGTCCTCCTTGATTCAGGGGCGTGGACTATTTTCGTAAATCCGCATCCCCAGCGGCACGGTTGCGCTCTTGCCTCCGCAAAGACGCCGGTTTCCCCGCCTCCGGATGAAGCTCGTATTGATCTCACTTGCTTCTCAAGTTTCGCCATCGACAACGCATGGTCAACCGATCCGGACGATGCCATAGCCATAGAGGGAAACGTCCTTTTTGTACATATCGCGGATCCCGCCGCGTCAATCATGCCGGACAGTCCTGCGGACAAGGAAGCGCGCGGGCGGGGCGCCACTCTCTACCTTCCGGAAGGCGCAAGCCGCATGATCTGTGAGGAAGGCGTTTCTATCTTCGCCCTGGGCTATCGCGTCGGCGTATCTGAAATTTCGCCCGCACTCACCTTCAAAATGACGTTGAACAGCGATTTTTCTGTTGCAGAGACTGACATTTTTCCTTCATGGGTGAAAGTCACCCGCCTAACATACGAAGAAGCCGATGAAAAATCTGCTTCGCCTGAATTTGCGCCGTTGTTTGCCTTTGCGGAAGCCAACTTCAAGCGAAGACAACAGGCCGGCGCGGTTTCTATAGACCTTCCTGAGACGCACATCTCGGTTTGCGAAAGAACCATCTCCATAGAACCGGTCAAACTCTCTCGCGCGGCGTCTATGGTGCAGGAATGTATGCTGATTGCAGGCGAATCTGCGGCCCGGTGGTCTCTACAGCGCAAAATTCCTTTTCCTTTTGTGAGTCAAGGCATGAGCGATCTTCCGAAGAACCCATTGCCGGCATTTGCCGGCGCCTACCAACTCCGCCGTTGTATGCGCCCCCGCGTCCTTTCCACAAAGCCCGCGGATCATTTCGGGCTTGGACTTGCCGTGTATACGCAGGTTACCAGTCCGTTGCGCCGTTACACCGATCTTTTGGCGCACCAGCAAATCCGTCTGTTTTTGCATAGAGAGAAGCCGCTCTCCGAAGAAGAAGTCCTGATTAGACTTGCGGCCTCAGAATCTGCCGCGCTTGCCGTGGTTCAGGCGGAACGGGCTTCCCGCGCCCATTGGACGGCGGCGTATCTTTCTGATAAAAAAAAGTCGGTCTGGGAAGGGGTGATGGTGGAGAAGAAAGGCGACAAATCGGTTGTCTTAATCCCCGATCTAGGCATAGAAACGCAGGCGCTCATACGTTCAGAGCTTGAGCCAAATGAAAAGATACGCTTGGTTTTTTCATCCGTTAAGATACCGAAGGGAGAAATTTTATTTAATCAATAAAAAATCTCCATTCCCCCTCTTGACGTTCTTTGAATTCTATATAAGAATAGTGGTATGAGTGATTACCTTGACCCTAATAATGAAGAACTTCTCAAAGACTTCTTTAGTGAAGCCCAAATGCAGGTCGATACATTAGAACAAAATATTCTAATTATTGAAAACGAAGGTGCCAATAAAGATGCGGTTGATGAAATTTTCCGCGCCGCTCATACCTTGAAGGGCGGTTCCGCAACCGTTGAGTTTATGGAGCTTTCGCACTTTACCCATATGGTTGAGGACGTGCTGGATGCCATCCGGTCCGATCAGCTTCATGTCAAAGAAGAAGTTGTCGACACGCTCCTCACGGCTATTGATGTTATCAAGGCGATGCTCGAACAACGGATGAATGGCTCTGTCTATGGGGAAAACACCTCGGCTATAGAAGGAAAGCTTGAGTCTCTGATACCCCATAGTAAAAAAGGGGGGGGGGCGCCGAAGTCGGCGGCGGCGCCCGTTCCGGTTCGCGCTATCGCCCCGCGTGTACCGGTAACGGCTCCTGTGGCTGTAAATTTGAAACCTTCCACTCTTACAGAAGATGAATTTAATGAAATCAAGGGAGCTTCGGAAGGAAATCTTCCAATTTTCCGTGTGTCTGTTACATTTGACGAAAAGGGCATAATGAACACGGTAGGCGGCATTCAGATATACGCGGTGCTCAAAGATTATGGAACCATTCTTAAAACCGTTCCCGATTTTGAAGCGCTGTATGAAGATAATTTCTTTCCTGTTGTTGATTACTATGTCTCAACCGATAAAAAGCCTGAAGATTTAAGACGCGCTATTGTCCTTCCCGATGTAAGCCTTGACGCCAAAGTCATCAATATCAATGAACTTACATCTGCGGAAAAGACGGATATCGCGTCCCAACCTGCGGCGTTCGTTTCTGCGGCGGCGTCTAAACCTACGGCATCCGCTCGGTCGGCGGCGGAGGCCTCTCGTCCCCAAGAAGCGGACTCCGTTCCTGTAGCGGCCGCTCAATCATCAGCCGCGTCTGCGGATGCAAAGAAAGCCGGCAAAGAAGCGGGTTCTATACTCAGAGTGGACTCCAAGCGTATTGACGATTTGCTCAACCTCGTCTCCGAAACGGTCATCACCAAGGCAACGTTCAATCAGATCAATAATCAGTTCAATGAACTCCTCACGGAACTACATGTTTTGGAAAATACGTACCGCGACAAGATCAAGAGCCTCTTCGACAGACTGCCCGGCTATCTTGAAAGCATACAAGAGGGCGGAAAAACCGTTAAAGATATCCGTAAAGAAATCAACGAAGAATACGGTGACACCTTCACATTGTTTGACAGCTTTGAAAACTCGGTCAAGACCAACATCGCCAAATTTCGCTCGACATCTCAAAACCTTGGACGCATCACCGGCGAATTGCAGGAAGGCGTCATGCGTATCCGTATGGTTCCCATCAGCCAGATATTCAGCCGGTTCCCGCGTCTTGTACGCGACCTTTCCAAATCTCTCAATAAAAAGATAAACTTGGTTATTGAGGGTGAAGAGACCGAGCTTGACAAGTCTGTTGTTGAGGACCTCCTTGACCCGATCATGCACTCGGTGCGCAACTCTATAGATCACGGTATTGAAGGGCCTGCGGAACGCATAGCGGCAGGCAAGTCTGAAGAAGGCATGGTACTGCTCAAGGCGACCAACGAAGGCAACATGATTGTTATTGAGATCGCCGATGATGGAAAAGGCATTGACGTTGAAGAGGTTAAGGCGAAAGCCATAGAGAAAGGGCTTATCAACCCGAACAAGATGCTGACCGATGTGGAAGCCTTTAATTTGATTTTTGAACCGGGGTTCTCTACGGCGAAATCCATTACCTCTATATCGGGACGTGGCGTAGGACTTGACGTGGT
>JAITAW010000173.1 GCA_031283905.1 Treponema sp.
GAGTAGCTTGCCCTGACAGCGTTTTTCAATGGCGAACTCCTTCCATGTGGATGGAATGGACGGCGCAAGGCGCAACCCTTTGAGATCCGGACGGATGCCGAGAATGCCTTCCACACAACCGACCATGACCGTAGAAGCTGTGCCGGTAAGCCAATGTACGTGGCTTCTGCCCATGAAGGGGCTGTCGCTTCCTTCGGTGAACTGTCCGTAGATATACGGCTCAAGTTTGCGGATGTCCGCCGCGTCGTTCTGCGCGGACGGGCAGGACTCGCGGTAATACTCAAACGCGCGGTCGCCGCGCCCCAGCAGGGCTTCAGCCAATACGAGCCAGCCTTGGGTCTGGAGGAACACGCCCGCGTTCTCCTTCACGCCCGGATTGAAAAGAATCGCGAGCGCCCCGTCAAACGGATGCTCTTTGTAAGCCGGATCCATGATGCGCGCGCCGTAAGGCGTGTTGAGCTTGGTATGAACGCCGTCCATAATGGCAACGGCGCGTTCCCCGGACGCAAAGCCGGAAATGACAGCCCACGATTGGGGATTCAGCCAGAAACTCGCCTCCTTGTTGGTCTTGCTGCCCACTACCTCGCCTTTTTCGCTGAAACCGCGCACAAACCAGTCTCCCTCCCAGCACTTTTCTTCTATTATTTTTCCAAAATCCGCCTGTCGCCGTTTGAGCAGCGCGGCGGTCGCGGCATCGTTCTTCGCTTCCGCGAACAGCGCCGCTATCGTAAAGGCGTAGTAAAGCTGAAACGCGACAAACACGGAAACGCCCTTCGCACCAAGCCGGAGGCAGTCGTTCCAGTCCGCGTGGAGACCCGCCGGAAGTCCGTATATGCCCGAGTGGTTCAGGGAGAAGTCAATGGCTTTGAGCAGATGGTCGTACACCGGCCCCGATCCCGCATCCGCGTAGGGAATAACCTCGTCAAGAAAGCCCGTATCGCCGGTTTCAGCTATGTATTTGTACACGGTGGGAAAGAGCCAGAGCGCATCGTCAGCGCGGTAGGAGGGATGCCCGGTGGCGCGAACATAGGACTCGTCTTCCGGCGTATCCTCATGCCCCGCGTTGTGGTTGAACTTGACGAGCGGGAGCGCCCCGCCGTGGTGAACCTGAGCGGACAGCATGAACCTGACGCGCTCGCCCGCCGCCTCCGGATCAAGGTGAATGATCCCCTGAATGTCCTGTACCGTGTCGCGGTACCCGTAGCCGTTGCGCTGCCCGCAGTAAATGAGTGACGCGGCGCGCGACCATACGAAGGTGGTGAAACACTGATAGGCGTTCCATGTGTTGATCATGTTGTTGAAGTCCGCGTCCGGCGTGTTCACCTTGAAATTGTCCAGCTTGCCGTGCCAGTAACGTTTGATTTCCGCGACCTCTTTATCCGCCTTTTCGCCGGTTTCGTATTGAGCGACAAGGGCGTCCGCTTCTTGTCCGGTTTTTTCACCGAAAAGGAAGGTAATGACACGGGTTTCGCCCGGGTTCAGAACAAGTTTGGCATGGAGAGCGCCGCAGGCATTGGCGCAGTAGTTGAGCGTATTGGCGCATTTGCCGTCCCGCACCGCCTGAGGCTTGCCGTACCCATTGTACGCGCCCAGAAAAGCGTCCCGATCCCCGCAGTACGTCTCAACCGGCGCTCCGGCAAGCGCGAAAAACCGCATCGCCCTAGAGCTGCCGTTTACGGAATTGGCGCAGTTTTCGTTAATGATTTGCAGAATATGATTTTTGTTGAAATAGGTGCGGGTGATAAAAAGCGTGTACTGCAAATTCACCTGATCCTGTTCGTAGTTGCTCTCGTTGGTGAACTCCGCGTATCCAAAGACGCTGAGAGCGCGGGGCTTGTTGTCTTTATTCGAGACTTTAAGCCGCCACACCTCATAGGTTTGCCCGCCCGGAACGTAGTAGGCCGCCTCGGATGTTATGTTTCTGTAATCAGCGCTCATCGTGGTGTATCCGGTACCATGCCTGCATTCGGAATGGTACTCCCCGGCGTCCTTGCCCACAGGCTGCCATGACGCGGACCAGAAGTCGCCGTCCGCGTCATCGCGCAGGTATAGGTACCGTCCGGGCTTGTCCTCATTGTTGAAGACATAGCGCATAATGCGCCCGGACGCCCCGCTTTTTACAAAACTGTACCCGCCCGCGCCGTTGGTGATGATTGCGCCGTATTCGGGCGATCCTAAGTAGTTAGCCCAGGGCGCCGGCGTATCCGGCTTTGTGATGACGTATTCCCGTTTAGCGGAATCAAAATATCCGTATTTCATATATAGCTCCTTTTTTCAAACTGGAACCAAATCCAATATATATTTTTATGACTATATCATGCGGCCGCCCGTATGTCTAGCGTTCTTTTATTCTTGCGGCATGAGTAGCGTCCACATCTTGCGCAGCCTGTTTATAGACTCCGCCTGTTGTTGCTTGACCGAACCAAAAGAAAAGGGAATAATAGAGGCATTCGGAACACGTTGCCAACCGGTACCTGTATAGTGGCGCTATGGATGTAACATTGCGTTTTAGAAACGCTTTCCTTCCGTACATCGCTTGAGTTTCCTACATAAATGAACTAAACTATCACCCATGAATGGTACCGCATTATTAGAAGATGAACGTTTAGAATTGGAATTGCTTTTTGATATTGCAAGAACTTTTGACAAGTATGTTGAATTAAGAACCGCGTTAGGACCTCTTTTAAGCCTTCTTGAAACAAGGGCCGGTTTAACATGGGGTATGGTAACCCTCCTTGACCGGAAAACAGGGCTTCTTAAAATTGAAGAAGCCTATGGACTTACTGCGGAAGAAAAAGCGCGCGGACTGTACCGGCTGGGCGAAGGCTTAGTCGGCAGGGTGTTTGAAT
>JAITAW010000226.1 GCA_031283905.1 Treponema sp.
TGTTCATTTTCAAGCGCTATCCGCGTTTCATCAGCCGACTTGAGTACGCCTCCCGTCCAATCGGATATGTCCGTCCGGTAACACCGGACGCCTCGCCCGATAAACAAGGCAAATTCGGAGGCGTCTTTGAAAAGACGCTCTATGCCCGGGGAAGACACCTCCACGGAAAAGTCTTCTTTCGGAAACGCCAAATCCAGACGAGGCACTACAGCGCGGTGTACCCTTGAGCAATCGTCAATGCCGACAACGCCGTCTTTATACACCACGATTTTAATATGGACGCTTCCCTTCCGCCGCGTAACAGCCGTCTCGACCAGAATCATATTAAGACCGCTAACAATAGGCTGTAACAAGTCAAACAAAACGTCCGTTTTTCGTGGCGTAAACTGCACGTCTCCTCCCAAGCATATAAAAAAAGGGTCGCCAACGACCCTTTTTACCTTATCATCGACTATGTATGAATATATGCTAGCAAAATGGAACAATTTTGTCAAGTCGGTACCAAAGACTAAAGCGCGGAAAAATACGCTATTTTAACCTACCCCGGTACTGAACGAGATCCAGCATATCAAGCCTTTGCCGGTGAACGGTTAGTTTTTGGGCAAAATTGGCGAAATCTTTGCGGAACGTCCACATGTTCTCGGCAAACGCGACGATCCTCGGAAAGATCATGTATTCCGCGATTCTTCCCGCGTAGATGATCTCAGACCACACATTGCATTGACCGCCCATGACCAGCGCCGCTTCACTCTCAGACATACCGGCGACCGGATTCATGGAATACGACTGGTACACAGTGGAAACGCTCCATTGACCGGGTTCCTCCACGTCATCGCAATTCCGGTAGTCCAGATAACAGCCTTCGGTATTCGGCGACATAATCACAGGGTGGCCGCGTTTGACCGCCGCCTTGCCGCCGTCCGCGCCCCGCCACGACATGATCACAACCTCTTTCGGCAGCATGTACCGTGGGCTGTCCTCCAACACTTCGTCCCATCCTATGGCTGTCTTGCCCTTCTCCGCAAGCATTGATACGAGTTTCACCGTTATCCAGCTTTGCAATTCCGGCATATTTTTTAGTCCGGTATCAGCAAGCCGTTTGTTGCATTTTGGACACCGGCTCCACCGGGTAACGCGCACCTCATCGCCGCCTATGTGCACATACGGCGAGGGAAAAAGCCGCGCCAGCGTATTAAACACGGCGTCCGCAAGCCCGAAGATTGCATCATTGCCCGCGCATAAAACATCGTCGAATATGCCGAAACGATCTTCAACGCGGTATGGTCCGCCCGTGCAGCCCAGACCCGGGTATGCGGCAAGAATCGCGCTTGCGTGACCGGGAAAATCTATTTCCGGCACCACCTCAATATGACGGGCGGACGCATAAGAGACTATTTCCCGAATGTCGTCTTCCGTGTAAAATCCCCCTATGGAAGGCGCTCCTGAAAGACGGCGCTCCACCCGCTTTGAGCCTATATCCGTAAGAAGCGGGTATTCCGGTACAGGCAGCCTCCAGCCCTGATCATCGGTAAGGTGCCAGTGAAACACGTTGATATGGTGTAGCGACAGGGCGTCGATGAGCTTTTTTATAAAAGGAACCGTGTAAAAGTACCGCGATGCGTCAAGCATAAAACCCCGCCAGCCGAAGCGCGGTTCATCTTCAATATGGGCGCAGGGGATTTTTTCACCCGACAAGAAAAGCTGTCTGAGGGTTTGCAACCCGTGATACGCGCCGCGTCCGCAACCCGCTCTTAGTTCAATAGCTTCACGACCAATGGCAAGCGCATACGCCTCCACCTTCAATGCTTCATCTTTCTTGCAGACGATTTTTCTCGCCGCGTCTGTCCCGGAAAAAGCGGGTGAATGCGGCGGCTCCGCCCGCGGCGCAAACTGCTCTTTCAAAACGGACGCTTCTTTCTGAAAATCGCCCTCAATGACGGGCAGCCCCGTATATTCAAAAAATTCCAAAAAATCGTCCCGCTTCCGTATTAACGCCGGTTCGGGAATAATGGTAAACGGCATAACTTCTCCTTCTTCTTTTCCACAAACTGCTGAATGTAAAGGTTTTTCTCTGTACTAAAAATCTAAAAATCCACCTGCGCGGGACGCTCCGCCGAGCCTTTTGATCCGGAAGCTTCACGATCCCTAGTGCGAATAAGCGCCAGCGCGGGGATAATCGAAACAACAGTAAACCCAAGCGACCATACAAATACAAGATTAAACGCCTTACCGACAAGTTCAGGCGAGGAGGCGTTCTGCGGCAGGTAATGTTGAAACTGCATCGACAGGATAGCCGTCCCGAAAGCGCCGCCGATCTGCTGCAGGATACGTGTTACAATAGTGCCGTGCGTTATTTCATCCTGCTTTAACTCGTCATAAATAGAAGCCATGATGGGAATCGTTACCCCGCCCAGCCCCGCGCCCCGCACAAGCAGCGCCGCCATCAAAAAGACTTTACCCGTTTCCGGCCCGGCGAATAAAAACGGCACTGTCCCAATCGCGGTTACGATTAAGCCCCCGATTACGACAAAACCCGCCCCGATACGGTCTGTTAATTTGCCGGCGGCGCCCCGCGTCAGTAGCATCCCGATACCCTGCGGGGCAAGCATTAAACCAGCGGCAAACGACGTTTCATGTTGAACCTGCTGAAAGAACAAGGGCAAAATAAAAAGCGTTCCCGTTGAAACCACGGCGGACGTAAAAAACAGCACCGATGAAGCGGAAAAACTGCCAAGCTTATAAAGACGCACATCTATCGCCGGCTCCATTTTTGTCTTAAGTGAATAAACGACAAACAGTATAAAACAGGCAATTCCGGCGGCAAACAAAAGCAAAAAGCCTAAACTAAATAAATTATTGGAGGACTGCAACTCCGAAATAGCCAGTATAAACAGAATAAAGAACGCGGAAGAAAGCAGCATCCCGGCGGCATCCGGCCTTTGCTTATCATTAACCGGCGCCGTCTTAGGCAAATGAACAGTCAACAGCAGCGCGATAATAGAAAAAGGAATATTCACATAAAAAATCCAGCGCCAGGGAAGTTTGTTTACGATAAACCCGCCAATTACAGGACCTAGTATCGGAACTATCAGCATCGGAACCCCGATAATAGCCATCAGCGAGCCCAGTTTTTGCCCCCAGGCATACTGAATGATCGCCGACTGCAGCGTCGGCAGCAGTATACCCGCCCCGCACCCCTGTACAATCCTAAAAACTATCAGGCTACGAATATCCCACGAAAGCGCGGACAGAATAGAACCAACAAGAAATATACAAAGCGCAACGATATATATTTTTTTTATACTGAAGCGATTGTCCAGCCACCCGGCAAACGGCACCGTAATACCCATAGCCAAAATGTACGCCGTGGCTATCCATTGAACCATTGAAATAGGCGAATTCATCTCGGTTCCGATTGTTTGAACCGCCACATCCACGATAGTGGCGTCCATTGCAGGCGGAATAATGCCGACCATCATAATCATGCAGATTTTTATAAGGTGAGGATCGAGCGAGTCAGCCTTTTTGTTTTGAATTGTGCTGTTCATAGCGGAAAATCATATTGGTTCTTATAATCAATGTCAAGGTCGCGCATAGAAAATTTTGAGCGCAATTTTTCCAGATTCGGGTAATCAGGGAAACAAAAGACTACAACGTAGTGTGCCGGAGGTATTTAGTTAAGGTGCACGGAGCAGAGCGCGTTGACCCTTATTTCAAAACAGGAAAATGCCGGAAAGATCAATTTTTTCTGCTAATTTAATCGGCTTCTCCCATAAAAAAATGTTACAAACTGCTTGACATATGGTATTATATTGTTATAAAAATCTGGCGTATAAGTCCTTTTCAGCGCCTTAAACCACAGGAGTGGAGACTTGGACCCACAAAACTACAGGTCCGGCTAGACTCTGGACCAATGCAGGAGGTTTTTCAATGAAAAACAAGTTTCTTTGGGTAATGTTCACCGTTGCGGCGGCAACATTCATCGTTTCATGCGCGACTTCCATACCGATTTCCGTCAGACATCCGCCCAGGATGGACACGAACGGCATCGAAAGGCTGGCGCTCATACCCTTTAGCGGACCAGGGTACCAGCAGCAGATTGCCGCAGAACTGACGGCCACATTCAGGGAGAAAATCAGCGAGATGGGCGTGTTTAAGATTGTGGAGGCGGTCGTATACCAGCCGAGCGCCGCGGATGCTATTTTTACCGGCGAGGTTACCAATTATACGGTGCAAGACGGTTCCCATCAGGTGGACCGGAAAACGAAAGATGGCAAAATTATTCAAATTACTATCTATGACCGGAAGGTGTCTCTCGGATTCACGTATCGCCTAATACGCGGCAGAGACGGAGTTGTTATCGGTTCGAGGAACATAACCGTCGAAGCATCTGATAGCGCGCAGGAGAGCGCCGGCGCCCTGAAACTAGGCGTTTCTATGGCCATGGATGCCGCCAGAGCCAGACTGGGGGACTTTAATCGGGAACTGGCACCCTGGACATCTATGGAAAAACTGACGCTAGATAAGGAGACCTCCAAGGACAAAGTTCTCAAAAAGAGGATGAAAGATGCCGCCGCCCTTGTAAAGGCGGGACAGTATAAAGCGGCGCAAGAGGCATACGCCACAATTTACGCGGAAACGGGCAGCGTAGCCGCAGGCTACAACCGGGCGCTATTGGCACAGCCCCTAGACGGTCTGGAGGCGGCGATTTCCCTCATGTCCGGTCTCTACGGCGCCACAGGCTATGCCAAAGCCTCCGTAGAGCTGGCTCGCCTGCGAGGGTTCCTCAACGAAAATGCGAGAGCGGCGGCGAACAAAACCGGCGTGTCTCAGCAGACGATAGCCATCCAAAGGGCGGCGGAAGGACTCGCGGCTATTTTTCCGGCGGGGTCGCGTGTTTCTTTGCTCAACATATCCAAGTCTGAGAAAGACATGGTTGACGTCATTATCCGGGACATAACGGCCTTCCTGATGAACAAGGACATAACGGTTTTGGAACGGGAGAATCTTAATCTCATAAAGGCGGAACAACAATATCAGACTTCAGGAGAGGTGAGCGATGAGTCTTATGTGGGTATCGGCCATATGCTGGGGGTAGAAACCATCGTAATTTTTTCCATCACCGGATCGGGCTATCAACGCAAACTTACCGTACGGTGCGTGAGCGTTGAAACCGGCAAAGTTCTCTATAACGAATCAACGGAGATATAACGCCGGCGGGACGCTCTTCCGGCGGGCGTCCCGCTATGCGCCTCCTCGTTTGTCAAACGCCTAGTTTGTTTATCATGTTTGCCTGATAACCGGCTCCAAAGCCATTGTCAATATTCACCACGGAAACGCCGGGAGCGCAGGCGTTCAACATGCCGAGCAGCGCCGCCAAGCCCCCGAAGGATGCGCCGTAGCCGACTCCGGTGGGAACCGCGATGACCGGCGCCGATACCAGCCCGGCCAGGACGCCCGGCAGAGCGCCTTCCATGCCGGCGACAGCGATAATTACCCGCGCTTTGCGTATGTCGCTGAGGCGGGAAAAAAGCCGGTGTATGCCCGCGACTCCCACATCACAAACAAGCTCCACTACGCTGCCGAAAAACTCAGCGGTACGCGCCGCTTCCAGCGCCACCGGCATGTCCGATGTGCCGGCGCATACCACCGCGATCAGCCCCTGCCGGTCATACGGTTCGCAGAATACGCCGAGCGTGATGGTCCGCGCCGTTTCGTCATATGCCGCTTCGGGAAAGGAGGATAGTACATGCGCCGCGAGCGAAGAAGACGCCCTTGTCGCCAACGCCGGTATACCGCGTTCATGCAAGGCGCGTATAATCGCAAAAGACTGGTCATCGGGTTTTCCGGCACAGTAGACGACTTCAGGATAGCCGGTGCGGTTTTGGCGTTCCGCATCAAGGCAGGCGAACCCGTCAATGCCGCCGCCGCGTATCGCGCCGCGACTTTCAACCGTTTCCACTATCTTTCCCGTTGGTAATGCCGCCGGCATGGAGCGCGGCGTTCATACTGCCGGTCGCGTACCCCGAAAGCTCAAACGCGACATAGATAAAACCGATTTTCTTGATTTTCTCAGAGAGCGCGTCAAGCAGCGCCGCGTCAAAAAACAGGCTCCGTTCTTCAGGCGCGACTTCTATGCGGGCGAGCGTCCCGCCCGGTATGCCATGCCGGCGTACCCGCGCCTGACGAAATCCGGTTTCCGCCAAGACGGTTTCAGCCCGCTCAACAGCGGAAAGTTTTTCAACGTCAATGGTTTCGCCATAGGGGATGCGGGAAGCGAGACATGCAAACGCCGGTTTATCCCATACCGGCAGCCCGCGTTCTTTGGAAAGAGCGCGGACATCCGGCTTGGCAAGCCGCGCATCGCGCAGCGGGCTTATAACGCCCAATTCCGCAAGCGCCTTCATGCCCGGACGGTAATCGCCTTCATCATCGGTATTAGAGCCGTCCAGTACGGCGTTTATGCGGCGCGTCTTTGCGTAATCAATAACCGCGCCAAACTCATGCTTTTTACAGTGATAGCACCGGTCAACAGGATTGGACGCCACATCGTCTTCAATAACGGGCGATTGCAAGAGTACGTGTTCAATGCCGATAAATTCCGCAACGCGCTTCGCGTCCGCGATTTCACGCGCCGGCAGCATCGGCGACACGATCGTAACAGCTATCGCCTTGTCGCCTAGCGCGTCAAACGCGGCGGCGCAGACCAACGCGCTGTCAACGCCGCCTGAAAAAGCGACCGCGACCGATTTTCTCTCGCCAATCGCGGCGCATATGCGCCGGTATTGTTCGTTGCGCGTATTCATGCGTCCCCCTTGGCAAGCCGCTCTTTCACCGCGTCCGCCGCAAGCTCAATAGCTTTGGCAAGCGGCGTTACTTCAAGTCCGGGGAGCGTGAAATGTTCGTTCTTCACGGGCAGTAAAATCCGCTCGCATGGAGCGGCAAGAATGGCATCCGCCATGCCAGGCGTAATCTCGCCCATCATACTATTCGGGATGACAATGCCGATGGGGCCTACTATAAAACCGCCCAAACGCACGGACACGCGAACCGCGTTCTCACCGGTTGCGCCTCTTGTCGCGCCGGCTTTGAGCATACGCTCCGTGGCTCCGAAATTGGCGCCAAGCGCGATAATGTCCTGTTGCTCGCCGAGTAGTTCTCTCAAGCGGGAAATCAACTGAGCGCCGATTCCCCCGCCCATGCCGTCTATTACCACAATAGTTTTATTCATATCAGGTGATTATAATGAAAGATCTTCTTTCGCCGAAAGTTCTCTCCTTTCGCGGTCAGGGAGCCGATAAAATCGCTCCACCGCTTTCATAACGGCGGGCGCAACGCATGGATACGGCGCGGGCGCGGCGCATCCATGCGGGAAATGTCTTCGGACATTTTCAGATTTTTCAGATACTACAGGTATAGTACTGAAAAACAGCGGTCACTGTCAATAGCGGAACCGGTACATATGATGGGCGGATGGCGCGCGATTACGCGGCGCGAAGCCGGATCGCTTTGAAATTTTTTCCGTCCGTGATATAATCGCCGCTATGAACAAGATCTATCTACTGCCGGCATTTCTATGGCTCCTCTCGCCTAAAATCCATGCGGAAACCTTTGCGTATAAGCAAAAAATCGGGGACAAATACCGTGTTCTCTCAACGGTGCTGGAAGACGTCTACATTAATAGGACGTTTAGCCACAGGGCGGAAATCGTGAACCGCATTGCCGTTGAAACAACCGCGCTCAACAACGGAAGCGCCCATAACAAAGCCGTGTTCCAGACCGGAGAGCGGGAGGTTCTCATGGGCGCCGCACCTGAAAACGCCGCCGGTGGCACCGTCCGCAGCGGCTATCAGTGGCAGAAAGACTATGTTTCCGAATTTGAGCGCGATGAGCGCGGGCGTCTTACCATAGACAAGCGTTACTTCATGCCGGTTGTAAGAGACGTACCGGTTTTTTCCGGCAGGGACATTGCCGTTGGGTATACGTGGACGGTTGACGGACACGAAATGCACGATTTTCGGGACAGTTTTGGCATCGCGGATCCATACCGCATACCGTTCACCGCGCATTATACGTATTTGGGTGAAAAAGAATGGAAAGGCAAGCCGTATCCGGCGTTTTCCGTGTCCTACCGCATCTTTCTGGAGCCTGAAGCGGTTGCGGGCGGCCTGTATCCGATTCGCATTATGGGCGCGTCAGATCAAATTGTGTATTGGGATAGAGACAAAGGGCGCGAATCCGCGTATGTCGAACATTTCCGCATGATTTTTGACCTTTCCAATGGAACCGTCATAGAATTCCGGGGAATTGCGGAGGCTGAAATCGTGGAGGCGCGAGAAATGGATAAGGAAGACATCGTGGCTCAGATCAACAGGGATATTGAAGAGATGGGTATACAAGGAGCGCAGGTCAGAATAGTGGATGACGGCATTGCCATAACCCTTGAAAACATACAGTTCCAACCGGATTCCGCCGAGCTTGTGGATTCGGAAAAACCGAAGCTCGACAAAATCGGGGCGATCCTCAAAAAATACCAGGATAGAGATATACTGGTAGCCGGACATACGGCGTATTCAGGCTCTGAGGCGAGCATGGTACAACTGTCCGAAGAACGGGCGGGCATCGTGGCGGACTATCTTATCAACCGGGAGATTCGAACGCCCGACAGAGTGGTAACGCGCGGCTACGGCGGCACACGCCCCATTGCGGACAACAGCAACGAAGCGGGCAGAATACGCAACCGCCGCGTTGAGATCACAATTTTAGAAAACTAATATTTTTATCTTGCGTCTTGCGGAGAGTCCCGAGTGAGAAGCTGCGGGCGAATCACATTCCAGACTATAGGGGCGGAAGGTAAATTTGCGTTTTATCAATGCAGAAATTTTGTCGCAGGCGTTAAAATATATACATTACGCCACGAGAAAATAAAGAATCCCCGCCGCAAGCGGCGGGGTTTGAAGATTTCTCCTTGAAATCTTTGCGTATGTGGGGGAACAAATCCCCCACACCCCCAGTTTTTACGCCCTAAAGGGCGGGGAATTAACCCCTTTAGGGATTAAACAATTACAACGCCCTTTTTATTTGTACTGTTCTCAATGCTTCCGTATATAAATACAGTTACGGCAGGGCAAGAATACTTGCTAAAATAAAAGACGAAACAATAAAACTTCTAGCACGGCCCGCACTGAAGCCCCGCGCCATCTGCGGCGCGGGGCTTCAGCTGTTTTTTCCGTTATCCATTCGCTTCTTCGCCCCGCCAAAGGCGGTCATCTTGCGGCTCCCGCCGCCCGTGTAACTCCGCAGTTTTTCTTATTAGCTATACTACCGGATTAGAAGACGCGAAAACGAGAATGAAGATTATTTTTAATATAAGCATTTCTGAAAATATGAACGACACGCTTATCAGGTTTTTCGATTATCTTAACGAATTCGGAGTCAGAAAATTTGACGAGGTTATCTATGAAAGCCAGTTTACCGCGTTTTTGACGATTTCCATACACGGGATTAACCACGTAATCGTAAACTCGCCGGTATTCCCGACGGTATTTTCAGACATTCAAATCAGCGGCTTGGGTTCCGTGTCCGTGAGCGTGTCGGAATGAAATATCCGATCCCTATACCGCATATAGACAATATACCCCCGACCGGCATAGAGTTGACGCGGGAGCAGATTGACCTTGTATCGGAGAGTGTCAGAAATCAATTACCGGCATACATAAGTTTTCTTATCGGCTATTTTGACGGATCGGATTTCGTCATATACAAACAGATTTTTTAGGAGTGTCTTATGCACGTAAATCACGGCAATTTTAACGTAACGGGAACCGCCCCGGACGCGACGGGCGACAGGGAATGGGCCCATGACTTTGTACGCAACTTTCAGTATTTAAGGGGCTTGGCGGGGTCTCTCGGCAGGGGTCTTCTGGGAGGCGATCTATTCCTGTCGGGCGGGGAAACCATTATAAAATCAGACGACAACACGGCCGCCGCCGGCGAATTAATAGGCATTTGCAGAGTACCCGTATCCGTCCCCGACGACGAATCGGGGTGGACAATTCCCATGAATTACAAGCCGGACGATATTTTTATGGCGGTCAGGGCGCGGAATAAAACCGTAACGTTCCCGAACGGGGACGGCAGTATAAAATTGAGTTTTGCCGATAAGCCGGGCGGTACGAGGACGCGCGGGTTCACGGGCGGGGATTACGTTTACTTTACGGCGGACGGCGCCGATCTGTCCGCGAATTCGGACGCGCCTACCGCCTACGAGCTGGTGGTCGCGAACTACGCCGGCGCGGGGAGCAACCTTGTTATCACGCCGGTAAAAACGCTTCTGCAAAAATTACAGGCGGCGGCTGACGCGGAAACGGCGGCGCGGCAAAACGCGGACGCCGCGCTGGGCAAGCGCGTCGACGGCCAGGAGGGGCAGGGCGGATACCTGAACGCCTATGATTTCGGAAAGGCGAATCCTACCCTTGAAGAGTTTCTGGCGTATTACTGCTCCGATATATGGGGCGGCGGCGTATTCGCCTATGACGGCGCGGAGCCTAAAAACAGTACGTGGACTATGGCGGACGGGACGGTACATTACTGTTACGAGATATTTAACTCGACCGCCGTTCACAACCTGTTCGACAACCACAAATGGATTTTAACCAACACGCCGAATACCAATCCGCACGCGTTCGACATCGCGGACGTGGGTGAGGACATAGTGGGGAGCGCGACCGATACTTACGCGGGGGTTAGTAAACTATACGACGCGACCGGTAATAACGCGGACGGGGCGATCACGCAAGGGGCGGCGACGGCGGCTTTCGCCATGCTAAACGGTAACGTTACTTTCAATACGGTTTACGTCAACGGCAATCCGGCGTATCCCGCTTGACCGCCGCGTAAGACCGCGCTAAAATAGCCCGTACGGGGTGAATATGAAATATTTTTGTATTTTTTGGCGTGTGTATTTTTTCTTGGCGGATGTGACGGGAATAATATAAAGCCCGGCGGCAACGATGATAACGACGGCAATCCGGCGTTATACGGTATCGCCTATGGAGACGGCAAGTTTGTCGCGGTGGGAAGCGGCGGGACTATCGTTTATAGCGGCGGCAGCGTGGCAAACAACTATAAAGAAGAGGATATGGGACAATTAGTAAGCAAACGGTACGTGTTACACATGGTAGACCGGTATGCGGGGACTAAGTTTGAGGCCGCGTGCGACGCGCGCGGGGATAAGGACATGACGCAGGTACCGAATATGATATATCTGCTCACGATGATCGACCGCGTAAACGGGTACGCTACAAATTACCGGACAAGCGCGTACGCGAATACTTTAGCGGTAACGAAGGACACCGTCGACGGCGCTACCAAAAAGCTGATACGGACGTTTTTAGGGGCGGTCGCGGGGGGCGATAGTGGCAAGATGGCGTATTCGGCGGACGGGGTAAGCTGGACGGCGATATCGAATCATCCGTTCGGGGGTAGCGCCATCAACGGAGTAGCCTACGGCGGGGGTAAGTTTGTGGCGGTGGGCGGTAGCGGCAAGATGGCGTATTCGACGGGCGGGATAAGTTGGACGGAAATAAATTCCACGTTCGGGGATAACGGCATCTACGGCGTAGCCATGGACGGCAACGGTAAGTTGGTCGTGGGGGGCTATAACGGCAAGATAATATATATAAATAACGAGGGAAATTGGGTGGCAGCGAATCATCCGTTCGGGAGTAGCATCATCTTCGCCATAGCCTACGGCAACGGTAAGTTGGTTGCGGGGGGCGATAGCGGCAAGATGGCGTATTCGGCGGACGGGGTAAGCTGGACGGCGGTCTCGAATCATCCGTTCGGGAGTAACTACATCTCCGCCATAGCCTACGGCGGGGGTAAGTTTGTGGCGGTGGGCGCTGGCGGCCAGATGGCGTATTCGGCGGACGGGGTAAACTGGACGGCATCGGGTTCTCCGTTCGGGAGTAGCGCCATCAACGCGGTGGCGATCAAAAATTGACGGTAAAGCGTCCGTCCTCTCTCGGACGGACGGCCTTATCCCGTCAGCCATTTGTAAGCCGGTTATTGCTGGACTGTTTATAATTCGTTACAGAGTAAGTAATTGCATTATCTGATGTACTTTCCATACCAAAAAGTTCTTCGGATATGGGAAGAAACCATTCAACATATTTATCAGCGGGTATACCGCCATAAGTATCTTTTCTTTGGTCAGCATACGGAGGCGATGTAACTATAAGATCAACAGTATTTTCTTGGATATTTTGGAGAATTTCTCCAGCATCCCCTTGAAAAATACTAGTATTAATTTCCATAACAACTATTTCAAGCATACAAGCTGTGTCATTTTGACACAGCTTGTATGCTTTGTCGACGATCTCGGGCAGCATTGCACATAACGTTCCGGCTTGTTTACAACGGTTTGGCGGCCCGGACGTGGAAACATTTCCATGTCCGGCAAACTGACGGGAAGGTTCGTTATCCGTGTTATTAAAAAAATCAGTGTTCGTTCTTCACCGTAAAGCACTGAATCGCCTCGTCCAAAGCGTCCAAACCTTTCGCGTTCTCCTCCACGGAACTATGCGCCTGCTGCGATGCGGCAAACACCCGCTCCGTACTCCGCGCGGCCTCGCTCACCCGCTTTCGGATCGTTTCGCTCATACCGTAGAGATTTGCGGACATACGCCGGGATTGATCCGCCTCCGTTTTTATGTTCTCGGCCTCGATCTTTACCTGCTCCGTTATAGCTTGCGTCTCCTTCAGCCGGTCCAATACCTGTTGCGAACGATCAGCCTGTTCCTCTATAACGTGCTGTATTTTACTTACCACCTCATTACTCTTCAGAATCAACTCGTTGGTTTGGGCATAGGACCCTTCTATACGGCTCGATACGGCCGTAATCTCGGCTATCCGTTTCTGGATCTGCGTCAAGGTACCGCTGGAACCCTTCGCTTGGGTGGTGGCGGTCTCAGCCAGCTTGCGAATCTCGCCGGCTACCACTGCAAAACCTTTGCCCGATTCTCCCGCATGAGCCGCTTCGATAGCGGCGTTCATGGCCAAAAGGTTGGTCTCATCCGCCACATTACTGATGATCTTGTTCATTTCCGCTAAATTGGCGGAGTCCTCTTCAATCTGGTGAACCGCTTGGGTAGACTGGGCGATATGGCCATGCTCCGTCTTGGAACTGTCTACCAAGTGGAGTATCTGGGCGTTTAAGCCGGTAACTTGGGCTTCCATATTCTGGTTATAGGCTATCATGGCTTCTATGGCCGTAGCGGAGGAGCTTATCCGGGCCGCCTGTTCCTGAATCAGCGTGTGCAAGGCCAGAATCCTGTCATCGATCTGGGTAACGGTTTTGCCGACCATGCCAGCTTCCTCGTTGACGCGCCGGTCTACTTCATGGATAGCTTGGACGATTTCCGCGGCCGCGGCGGATGTCTGGTCGATGACCTGTTTGAGTTCGGTTCCATGGGAACGCATCCGCTCAAAGGAACCCGCGATATTG
>JAITAW010000233.1 GCA_031283905.1 Treponema sp.
TAGCCGGTTTCTCAAGTTCGTCTTCGGTAAAGATATTCGGCCTGCTTGGAGCGCCGCCAGATGAATGTTTACTACCGCCAAAAATGTTCCCCCATTCATCAGATTTGATGAAATCCCCGCTTTTTTTTATCCCTACGCTTCCACCTGGTTTTTCACTCTTTTGTTCCTTATTCTTCTGAAACCCTGTCGCAATAACCGTTACCCGCAACTGACTATCCAGCGTCAAGTCCTGACTCGCGCCCGCAATGATAATAGCGTCCGGATCAGCGTTCGCAGTGATAATCCTCACCGCTTCATCGAGTTCGGTTAAGGCGAAATTTTTGTCACCGGTAACATTAACTAGGATTCGAGTCGCGCCTTCGATGGACGTGTCTTCAAGCAAAGGGTTGTCGATGGCCGCCGACGTCGCTTCGGCCACACGGTTGTCACCTGCGCCGTATCCTATGCCCATCAGAGCCTCTCCCTGTTCCTTGATAGTAGTCTCAAAATCCGCAAAATCAACATTGATAAGCCCGGTTCCTGTGATGATGTCGGAAATACCCTGCACCGCCTGACGAAGCACATCGTCCGCCTTGAGAAAGGCTTCTATAATGGGGGTATTCCTTCCCACAATACTGAGCAGATGCTGATTGGGTATCACGACAAGCGTATCAACCGCTTGTCTCAGTTTGACAATACCTTCTTCGGCGAGATGCATCCGGTGGCGCCCCTCAAATTCGAAGGGTTTTGTCACTACGCCAACGGTGAGCGCCCCTACTTCCCGTCCAATCTGTGCGATAACCGGAGCCGAACCGGTACCGGTACCGCCCCCCATACCCGCAGTTACGAAGATTAAATTCGCCCCCCGGAGGACATCGGCTATCTTTTCCCTATCCTCGTTTGCGGCTTTTTCTCCTATTTCAGGTTTTCCGCCCGCTCCAAGCCCCTTGGTCAGCTTTGATCCAATCTGCACCTTGATATTCGCCTTGCATTTGTTCAAATCCTGGACGTCAGTGTTGGCAACGATAAATTCCACGCCGTGAAGTCCGCATTCGATCATACGATTGACCGCATTGGAACCTCCTCCTCCCGTGCCGATCACTTTAATATAAGCAGGTGTTGGATTTAAGACTTTCTCATCAAGCACTTCAACATTCATACACCCCCCTCCCCATTTCTTTTTATTATAGAACTTTCTTTAATTATTATCAAGAGGTTTTTGTCACAGGTCGCCATATTAACCACATTTTACACAAAATCCTTTCCAAGCCATTCGAAAAATTGGGTAATGAAGGAAGGTTTGGACGGAAATTTCTTTTCACGTGCCGGGCGTGTAACATGCACATCCGCTTCCGAGCTTGCCGGTATGTAAGCCTGTTGTTCACGCTCAAATCCCAACAGAAGCAATCCAACGGCTGTTGAAAAAATGGGACTGCGGTATTCGCCGGCAAGACCCGTAACGGGGAGGGGAAGCCCTATGCGTACCGGCGTCTTGAAGATATGCGCCGCAAGCTCGGCGGCTCCCGCCAAAAGAGCGCCCCCGCCGGTAAGCACTACCCCGGCGCCAAGCGATCTGGTATAGTAAATCTTGTCGAGTTTTTCCTTCACCATCATAAAAATTTCTTCCATTCTAGGACGTATGATGGCTAGAATTTGAGAACGCGGTATGAGCATGGGAGGCCTTCCGCCGATGCCGGACACCGGAATGTCCGCATCGGTGTCCATGACGCCCTCCCAACAACAGCCGTCCTCTATCTTGAGTTTCTCTGCTATATCGTAGGAAACAGCCTTCATCTTTGAAATATCGCTTGTAATAAGCGTACTCCCCACCGGTATTGAGGCATTGGAGAAAGGCACGCCCTCCGAATAGACCAGCATATCGGTGGTGCCGCCGCCTAAATCAATAAGCGCCACTCCCATCTCCATTTCTTCCGGCGTAAGCGCCGCTCTGCCTGCGGCAAGCGTCTGTAGCACAACTTCATTCGCCACGAGCTTCGCGCCATTGACGCATTTGATAAGATTTTGCTCGCTGGTGACAGAACAGGTGATAAGATGCGCCTCGGCCTCAAGACGTACGCCAATCATATTGAGCGGATCGCGAATACCTTTTTGATCATCAACAATAAAACTCTGGGGAATGACCTGCAAAATGCGCCTGTCCATCGGGATCGCTACAGCTTTTGCGGCATCTATAACGCGGTCAATATCGCTCTGAGCGATTTCTTTCAAATTTTTGTTGTCTTTATTTCTTCCGGTAACCCCGACAACCCCGCGTGAATTGATGCCTTCAATGTGATTCCCGCCGATGCCGGGCCAACACAGCCGTACCTCGTGTCCGCTCATCAATTCGGCGGCATCAACCGCATTCCGTATTGATTGAACAGTCGCTTCTATATTTACAACCACCCCTTTTCTCAGTCCGGTTGAGGGACAAATTCCCACGCCAATAATCTCAACTTGCCCCCGCTCGTTCGGTTCGCCAATCATGGCGCATATTTTCGTTGTTCCGATGTCCAAGCCCAAAACAAAATTGTCATTCGCCATCAGCGGGAACCTCCTTTGGGAATGAATACCGGATCATGAGAGCGATAGTCAATTTCATCCGTGTTATGCCGACGGTCTTCCTCCACGGTTTTGACGGCAAGCAACATTCTACGGATATAGGAGTCGTCAAAACTCGGGTTCATGCGAACCCTGACCGAAGACGATCTGGGATACACAATCAGGTCGTACAAATCAAGCCGATACTCCCCGCTTATTTTCCAATTGATTTCAATTTCGGATATATGGCTGAGCGAAGCCGGCGAAATGTTCGACATAGCGCTCAACAGCTCCACGACTGAAGCGGGGAATTGGTCGCCCGCATACAGGCTCTGCATCTTGGCGTCCGTAACGAGCGGAAGCGTGTTTGCGGAAACGCCTCTGCCTTTCTCAAACACCTTGCCCGTCTCGTCAACATAGCAGAGGGATCCGGTTCCGCCGGTGGGCGACATGACCATAGCGACCGGCTTCCGCGCTTCAAGCTTGATGACAAGCGCGTCGGGGAAATGCTTCTCGACAACAGCGTCTTTTATCGCCGCAATGGCGAGCAGGTTCGCTCTAACTTGCGTCTTATTGATCATCCAGTAGGACCGGCTTTCAATTCCGGATCTCGCCAGGATATCGTCTCTCTCCATATAGAGGATTTCAGTCACATCGATACGCGAGAGAGGCAGAAACGATCTTCCCGCGTACGCGATACCGCCCGCCAGAAAAGCGAGGGCAAGCACAAAAAGCGCACCCGCTAAAAGCGCAAGAAGCGCTTTTCTTTTCTGAGCCGGCATTCTGTTTATGAACAATTTGATAGTCAGCCTGTCGTCCACAAATGAATCCTCTTTTACCATACTTTAATTATACATATTTCTTCAAGTTTGTGAAGCGCATTATGGCCGTACTCGCGTTTTGTCCTGCGATGCATGCGCCTTACTATTGATAATGTATATTCTGTCTACCTGCATCAATTTCTTCCGCCGTCGGCAAATTCATATAATAATAATGGCTACCTTCCAGAAAATTGACTTGGTAAGCGCGGAGGCACCTCGCCAATTTTAATAAACGAACAAATCATAATAGAAGTATAATTTTTTACCTTATCATGTTTGCAAGCTCTTGTCAACCCCATTTTCCGTCCTGTAAACGGCGGGATTACCGTTTTGTATACCTCAAAGATGTCTTGTACTAACCATCAATGCCCGCTCCAACCCATCACCGGCGCTTTTCCTGCCCTCCCCTACTGGTATTCTTTTTCATTACAAGTGTACGACAAATAGTTTCATTGCTTTTATACTCAATCGGGAAAAAAGGCGTCCTTTTTGGATTTTTGGTTCATTGATTGGCGAATGATGATTTCTCCATCGTAAAAACGCTGTAGTTGGGAAAATCTTCTATGAAAAATATTCCGATGCCGTGTAAGCGCGCATACGAATAATAGAAATTACATAAATATGTATTAAAAAATATAACTTTTATACAAAATCAAAATAATAAGCGTAATATAGTTATTAATATCATACATAATAATAAATAACTACATGGCAGAGATCTGTTGTAAAGAAACGCTCAATCATGCCCTAATATCGGGACGGCCGGATGAGAAGGCGATATTGCAAATTCAAGAAGCTGATGATGCTCATGAGCTCCTGAAACCTATCAAATAGTCTTGAATAATCTTGACAAATTATCTAAGATAACAACATGAGCTATAATAGATATGATGAGCTGCGACTCGGTCTTGATATAGGTTCCACCACAGTAAAGGCTATTGTGATGGACCCTGAACATAAAAAAGTTCTTTTTTCTCGATATGAACGGCACCAAGCCTGCCAGGTGGAAACCGTACAAATGCTTTTGTCCGATATTAGCGCTCAGTTTCCCGCCACCCGCGTACGCGCCGCAGTGTGCGGCTCCGGGGGCAAGCCCATTGCCGAGGCCATCAACGCGCCCTTTGTGCAGGAAGTGGTCGCTAATGCCGTGGCAGTGCGGACATTTTACCCCGAAGCCCGGGTCGCCATAGAACTGGGCGGGCAGGACGCGAAGATTCTTTTTTTTTACTATGACCAGCAGACCCAGCGTTTGGTGGCTTCAGATATGCGTATGAACGGAAGTTGCGCCGGTGGAACCGGGGCGTTTATTGACGAAGTGGCCGCCCTTTTACGGATTTCCGTGGAGGATTTTGAAGCTCTGGCTGCCCAGGGTAAGGCGGTATACGATATTTCCGGTCGTTGCGGGGTCTTTGCCAAAACCGATATTCAACCCTTGCTCAACCAAGGAGGACTCCATGCAGACATTGCCCTTTCCACATTTCACGCCATTGCCAAACAGACCATCGGCGGTCTTGCGCAGGGACTGGAACTCAAGCCTCCCATCGTCTTTGAAGGAGGTCCCCTCACCTTTAACCCAACCTTAATCCAAGTGTTTGCCGAACGGCTGGGTTTATGTAAAGCCGACTGTATTTGTCCTCCTCACCCTGAAACC
>JAITAW010000290.1 GCA_031283905.1 Treponema sp.
CTACGCTCCCGAACTGTGAGAAGAGGTTGCGAAGACCGTCCTCGGTCGTATTATAGGCAAGATTACCAACATACAATTTCTTGGCCATTAAAATATTCCTTCACCCGGAAACGCCGGGCGCGTTTTTATTTACGCCTGCAAACCGCAGGCGGTTCCATTCCCCCTCAAGATGTCTTCGGGAAAAAGAGATACCCATATAGAAAAATATAAGAGAAAGATCGCTGTATGTGAAAGAAATGCAAGAGCGGCAAAAAGACAGACAATATCTTTATCACGCACGGTACACTCCGCGCTCGTTTTGAAATCGTTAAAAAGCAAATTTTCCAAAAACAACTTTCCCGTAAAAATCAAGATGGATTATCTATCCTGATTTCATTCGCAATAGCATAGAATTTGTAGTTATTATAACTGTTTTTACATTTGTAGTCAAGGTGATTTTCAAGAATTTTGCAAATTCGCCGCATTTATCAAGAGATTAGGCTTCTTTTTAAAAGGTAAAGGGAAATTTTATGACGAGCGGTTTAAGCGCTGGCTTTTCAGGCATGTCCCGCGCCGCGCCGTTCACTCAAGCGGATAGCCGCCGCGCTTTTTTGTAATCCGCAGCCGGAAAAAGACCGAAGAGATATATAATGATAACTGCGGTAGTATTGCAGGCCCGGCTCGACTCAACACGGCTTCCCAACAAGGCGTTGCTTCCTTTGCGCGGCGTAGCGGACGAAGAACCGCTCGTATACAGGGTGATGGACGCGCTGCGGACCGTCCCTTGCGACCTATACGTACTTGCCTGTCCGCCGGATTGCGTTTCCGCGTTCGCTCCTTTCGCGGAACGCGCCGGCTTCGAACTATGCGCCGGCTCAAAGGAAGACGTGCTTGCGCGGTACTGCGGCGCGGTGCGGAAGTTTGCCATTGACCGCGTGATTCGCGCTACGGGCGACAACCCTTTCGTATTCACGGACGCGGCGTTCATGCTTAACCGCGAGGCGCGGACCCTCAACGCCGATTACGCGGGGTACGCCGCCCTGCCTTACGGCGCGGGCGTTGAATCGGTCCTTGCCGAATCCCTGCTCCGCGCCGAAAGGGAGGCCTCGGCAGGTGCGGAACGCGAGCATGTGTGTCCGTATTTATACAACCACCCGGAACGCTTCCGGCTGCACAGACCCTTGGCGCCTCGCGTCTGGCAAGCGCCGGACATGCGGCTCACTGTTGACACGAAGGAAGACTATGAACGGGCAGTTGCGCTGTACCGCGATCTTTCGCTCATCAGGCAGGAAGAGCGGTTTAACGGCGCGAGCGTTGTCAAAGCGTATGAAACGCGCTATGGCGTATGCGCCGCTCATACCGGGGCGTGATGAAACCTGTTCTTATTGTTCCTTCTTATAAAATAGGGCGTGGAGGCGGACACCTTGCTCGCTGCGCCGCGCTTGCGGAAGAATTGCGCTCTCTGGGCAGGGAAGCCTGCCTTTACGCGCCGGCGGCTGGGCCGCTGGCCGTACCAGAGGGGGGCTTTGCCTTCATCGTCCTTGACTGCTTTAGAACATCACGGGCTGACTTTCCCGTGTGGCGGCGGCTTGCGCCGGTTGTGGGCATTGACGAAGGCGGTCCGTACAGAAACTACGCCGACTTTCTGATTGACCTGTTGCCGAATCTCGAAAAGACGCAGTCTAACATCCGCAACCCCGGTCTGTTGCGGCTCCCCGCAACAAGGCGTCCCGCGTGGAATGATGCGCCGCTTGCGGACGGCGTGGAGTGTGGAGCGGGGCGTGGCGGGCGCAAGCCGCTGCGCGTTCTGATCACATTCGGCGCGGAAGACGCCGCGGGGCTTACCTCGCCCGCAGCCGCCGCGCTTGCCGCTAAAAACGGACTTGAAGTTACCGCTGTCTTCGGCGCGTTGAACCGGAGCGCGCCGCCGCATCCGCGGTCGCAAGCGCGGGCGCGGAAAGATGCGTTGCGGGGAAAAACCATAACTGTTTTGGAACACGTCCCTGATTTGAGCGAGCGTCTTGCGGACTACGATCTGGTTATCACGCATTTCGGACTTACCGCGTTTGAAAGCCTGTATGCCCGCGCGCCAGTAGCGCTCGTGTCCCCAACGGCGTACCATGAAAGGCTCGCCCGTAGCGCCGGGTTTTTCACGGCGGGACGCGGGATAAAGGGCATCCGGCGTCTCAAGAAGCTGAAGCTTGACGGAGCGCGGCGAGCCGCGCTGGGGCGGCGCTGCCGGGAAATCTCGGAACGGTACGGCTTTGAGAACGCGGACTCGTGCGCGAACGGGCATGGCGGGAACAGTCTTGCCCATGCGCTCGCTTCTATTGCCATACACGCGGCGGACTGCCCCATCTGCGGCGTCCTCGATACCGCCGCCAGTATCACCAGTACAGCCGGCACTACCGCCAGCACCCCCGGCATTGCCGGCAACGAGGGCAACGGCGGCGCCCCCGCCGGCCCCGCCGCCAGCGCCCCCGGCACTCCCGCCGGACTATCGAGAAAAAAGCGGTTCTCCCCAGCGCTCGCCCGCTTTCATGACCGCACCTACCGCGCCTGTCCGGTCTGTGGCATAACCTACATGAGCCGCTCTTCGCCGCCGCCAATAGAGTACGCGAAAGACTACTTTTTCGATCTTTACAAGAAACAGTACGGCAAAACGTATCTTGAAGATTTTCCGGATTTGGTACAGGCGGGCAGAAAGCGGCTTTCCCATATTGTTTCCATAATGAAGACGCAGGCGGCGCGAAGCGCGGCGCGGGAAGCGCGGCGGGAAACGGAACGCGGAACGCCCCGTCTGCTGGACATAGGCTGCGCCTACGGCCCGTTTCTGGCGGCGGCGCGGGAAGCGGGCTTTGATCCAACGGGGATCGAAGCGACGGAAGACGCGGCGTCCTATGTGAGGCGCGAGCTTGGGACGCCTTGTTTTCAAGACCCTTTCCCTCTGCCGGACGGCGGCGGCCCCTTTTCAGACGGGCAGTTTGACGTTATCTCCCTGTGGTACGTGATTGAGCATTTCGAGAACGCGGGCGCGGCGCTGACCGCGATCAACAGGCTACTGAGAAGGGGAGGGGTTCTCGCGTTTTCGACTCCTTCGCTGGAAGGCGTGTCCGCGCGGGGATCGCCTCGCTCCCTGCGCTCCTTTCTTGAGAAAAGCCCGCCGGATCATTACACGGTCTGGAGCCCCTCAAAGACGCGCGGCGTCCTGAGAAAGTTCGGCTTTGATCTCAAAAAGGTTGTCATTACGGGCCATCATCCAGAGCGGTTTCCGGTTCTTGGAAAACTCGTTTGTGGAAAACTCAACGGCGGCGCAAACAGCGTCCGGCGCGGGGCGGCGTACCGCGTCCTGCTCGCGGCAAGCCGCTTGTTTGGTTTGGGCGATACGTTTGAGGCATACGCCGTGAAAATGTAGCTTTACCAAGATCGCGCCGGATCGAACGGCTTGATAAGCCCCGTCCAAAACGCCTTGATCGCGCCGGATCGAGCCCAAACCCGCCTTCAGCGCAAAACGCCACGCCCCGTTATGCGCCGTTTCACGTATATCGTTCCGGCTGTAGAAGCATATACAGCCCTTATGTGCAGTACCGTCTGCTTTACGATTAGTTTTAAATAAAACTAGACAAAAATCCCAACATATCGTTTTGATTACGATATTCTACTTTTACTATATCTCCATTCGAATATTGTATTTCCGCTTCGTACTTGTTAAATTCCGGTGATATATCATTTATATTAATATTGACAATAAACTCTTTTGCCTTTTCGATAGAATCAAAAATATATTGTTTCCCATACATCATCCAAATATGAATCCTGCTAATTCTTCTATCAAGTTTTAATTGTAACGATGACATAAATTGATTGATTGCAAATAAATTTTGCTCCGTTATTTTTCTGTATATTTTACCTTTTTGAGCGTCATTCAACTTCTCCCATAAAGCAATCTGTTTCGCAAAGTATTCTTCTGTTGTATTTTCTTCAAAATATACATCTATCTCTATGATACGAAAAGCATTTACAATCATTTCATAGGGGAAATAGAGAATGGTAAACCCCAATGACTGTAACTGTTTCAACGAATTATCGGTAAAAACTCCCGCGAGTATTGCCCCAATAAACGGATTATCTTTTTTGTATTTCTCGAATAAAGGCATTATCGCGCCCTGTATCTCCTGCGCCTTGTTCCTTGAATGTTTTGTATATCTGCGCCACGCACATTCAATAAAAGCAACAGGTTTTCCGGTATGCTCCGGCGTTCCGTCTTTTTCAAATACAAAATCAAGATCATGTTTGTTATTATTTATGTCTATCCACGTAAGTTTTGTACCGGAGCGGGCAATTCTGAATTCCTTTTTGTCAAAATAGAGGCTATGTTTTTCCGCAAATTCCCGTAAAAACGGCTCAAGGGCATTTTCCAAACTTTCCCCAATAATTTGCCCCAATCTGTGCGCGTATGAAATTGCCATACTACCCCCTTATCCATAACCGGCCCTCTTTTAAGGGGACTCTGTGTTTCCGATTTTTCCATTTAATATTTCTATCGCGGGTCTTTTCAAAAGACCAAGACTCAAATCCAGCGGCAAGCGCGAGTTTTCCAAGCCATATATCTGCAGGCGCATATACACCATAAGGCGCGGAATCGCCAATAACAAAACAAACAATGGAATTTTTTTTCATAAGTTGCCGAAGATTAATAAATACTTTCGCCAAATCCAGATAATAAGCCGCTATCATTGTGTGATATGTTTTTTTGCCGCCATGTTCGAGCCTAACCTGTTCTAATTCCTTACATACGGCGGTAATCTCACCGGAAATTGGCACAAGCAGAGGATCATGTAAAATAGTATCCAAATTAAGTTTTTCTGCCGCACTGTGCTGTGAGCATGAACGGATTAAACCGTTTCTGACTCTTGTTTGCAAATCGCTCCAGCCTTTTATTTCATTCCAAAATATCATTTCAAAACGTGTAGCATCGGCATAATCATAATTATTCGGATACGGCGGCGATGTAATTAAAATATCGAAGGCGTTTTTATATGCCTGCAATAATTCCCGTGCATCATGATTGAGTATCTCTGCCTGTGCGGTAATGTTTTTTTTATTGAAAAGTTGTAGGTCCCACACTATTTCACTAAATTTTTGAGAAAAAGCGGCGTAGGGATCAATTGCGTTTTTCTTTTTTTTATTTGGCTGAATATACTGCCATTGTGCAGTTCCGGCATGGCTGGTTGAACGCAAAATAGCCGTAATCGCCAACCATAGTATTTCTGATTCGAATGAATTGTCCGCTATTTCGTTGTATTTATCCCGCATTGCAATTAATATGCTAAGGATTTCGGGTGTATAACAATTCTTTAACAATTCAGGCTGTCCATCAAAATTAAAATCTTTTGAAACAGGGCAATGTATTATTTCGTTATATAATTTTTTTGTATGGTCAATGTTAAATGTATAATGTAATTTAATGTTGGCTATTCTGTTGACAAAATACTGTTTTTCAAAACCGATTGACGGAAACCGTATCTCATTCGCTGCTACCAAAGTTGTTCCTGAACCGGCAAACGGATCTAAAATCATGCTCTTGTCTTTGGCATATTGCCGTATGGTTTCCTTTACCCAATCGGCGGAAAATCCGGCGGAATACCGGAACCAGCGGTGAACCGGCAACTTCATATTGCCGATAAAAGTTGTACTAGTTTGGTCCCGTTGGTTTGTTTTTACTTCAATATCAAACAAATCCAACTGATCCGCAACACTTATACTCATATTAGGGAATGATATACCGTTTTTGGAAAAAGTTCAAGTCCCTTTTTTATTAGAATTTGTTATGATTTATTATACTCTTTTTTATGTATCTTTTGGAAAAAATTCGGACGGTATTGCACATAACTTGGACGAAAGCGAAATAATCGAAGGATGCTTCAGATTATAGAGGACGTCCCAAACATGCGGCGTTGATAACCGATTACAATCGCGGCGAATGCCCCAACGCTAAAAAGTTGACCGTAACGCCGGACGCCGCGAAAAAAGAGGGCGGGAATGAAAAAGATATTACTCCTGAAAAATAAGGCGCGGGTAAACCTCCGTCCGCAGAAGCCATCCCCTTTCCGAGTGAAGGACGGGGCGGCATTTATACCGGCGCGTATTCTGAGGGCTTCCTCAATCAAATTAAAAAACGCCCGCTTGGAGGCGGCAAGATAGAATACACGCCAGTAAAGTGTCCGCGCCCAACGCGGCGCGGGTTCCTCAAAAAACGGTCCGCCCATGAATGCGTTCCGAAAGGCGAGGACGCGGCATTGACAGCCGCGACTACCGTATGACTTAAGTTTCGCTTGCGGAGTTGAACGTTGTAACGGTGGGCTTGAAAGCCGGCCCCCCCCTCCCCCCGCCGGGGCCGTAGATGACCTTACCCGCAAGGGAAACGGCGGCAGCCTTCCCCCAATTCACCGTTAACCCCATAACGACCCCCGCCCCTTTCATCGGACGGGCCTGTTGGATTAGATTTTCGATGATTCAATGCTTTCCACTTGACATTCTCCTCTTTTTTCTTCATGATACACTAAATATGAAAAGCACGGAATTATCAAGAACGTACCTTGAAGGCTTGACAACGGAAGAATTGATTGTTTTAGCGGATCGTTTTGATATTGAAGTCCCGCCTGATTTGGCATGGGGCTTTATTGTAGAAACCCTGCTGGAGATCAACCGGGCGGAAGAGTCTGAAAGCGTGGGATATCTGGATAATCCGGCGCGACGAGAAAAACGAGAAAAAATGGAAGAAGACGCGCCGGTTGGCGCGGTACCCTTGCCTGAACAGTACAACATTTCTTTCGTTGATATTTTGATCCGCGACCCGTTGTGGGTGTATGTGTTTTGGGAAATCAAGAGCCATGAAAAGGAAGCGTTTGAGAGCGGCGGCGGCTTTAGAGGATATTATTTGAAGGTAAGCCCCGAAGAAGACGGCGACCGGAAAGCGTTTATCGTCAACGTCCGCCCGGCGGACACCGCATGGTATGTGAGCATTCCCAATGCGGAAACCGGTTATAAAGTGGAACTGTGCGTATCCGCCGGCAAGAAAGAAATCGTGATAGCCTCTTCCGGCGTGTTCACCATGCCCGCGCTGTTTGAACCGGCAAGGAGGCGTGGCGCGCGCGGCCCTTCGATCAACAACGCGGACCCTTTTAACCCTTTGCATATCTTATCGGGAATAAACGATTTCACCATACTCCGCAACAGTGAGCGTATCGTCCAGTGAACAACCGGCCCGCTATTTCCCTCGTTATAAACGCCCATATACCGTGGATTGTACATGATCCGGCGCATGAAAGATCGGTTTTCGAGAGTATATCGGAAACGTATCTTCCGTTACTGGAAGCCTTTGACCGGCTGGATGCGGATCGCGTCCCGTTTCATATGGGGCTTTCGATCTCGCCGGCTCTGTGCTGCCTGTTGTCCGAATCGCGCGTGCAGGCGCGGTACCTTGAGTATATGACCACGCGAATCGAATTCGGGCGGAAGGAAGTGGAGCGCACCGCGGTTCTGCGGGGAGAATCCGGCGAGCGGCTGCACAAACTCGCAAAGCGGTATTACGATGAGGCGGTGGAACGGCGGATACAGTTCACGGAGCGGTATGAAAAAAACATCCTGAAAATATTCCAGTATTATCAGAAGAAGGGAAACCTTGAGATGCTCGCAACCGCGGCGACGCACGCTTTTCTGCCGTTATACGTGTCGAAACAAGAAAGCGTTCAAGCCCAGATTGAGACCGCAATCAGCGCGTCCCGTCTCCATTTTGGGAAACATCCGATGGGCTTTTATCTGCCTGAACTTGGCTGGATGCCTGAAATAGACGCCTTTATAAGGGCGTATAACTTTGGGTATACGGTGTGCGACACCCACGCCCTTGTTTTGGGGAAACCGTCCGCGTCAAAAGGCTCGTTCTATCCGGTGAAAACCCCGGCGGGCGTTTGTGTTATGGCGCGGGATTTCTACGCGATGCGGGCCATCGCGGACGAAAACGGCTTTCCATGTGCGCAAGAGTACCGCGACAACCGGAGAGACGCGGGCTTTGAGCTACCCCGCGAGGCGCTTGAGTCTTTTATTGGGGAGTCTTCTTGCCGCTCGGCGACCGGATACAAGTACTGGTCGCGCGGTAAGACGCTCTATGATCCTGAAAAGGCGCTTGAAAAAGCAAAGGCTCATGCGCGGGAGTTTTTGGACGCGCAGACTGCCCGGCTGCAAGAGGCTTCAAACTACATGAAGGAGACGCCGCTCTGTCTGTGCGCGGTTGACGCGGACTGTCTTGGGCGGTTCTGGCGCGAAGGTCCTCTGTTTTTAGAAGCCCTGTTTAGAGAGGCGCTTCATTCCGGCGCTCACTGCGTAAGTCCGGGCGAATACCTGTACGATCAGGACGGTTCCCTGCTTGAAACCGTTGTTCCTTCGTTTTCGTCTTCCGGCGTGAACGGGTATGCCGAAACATGGCTTGACTCGTCCAATGACTGGGTGTACCGGCATCTTCAGCGGGCTATTGAGCGCATGACGGAGCTTGTGGAGCGGTTTCCCAATGAATCGGGCATAAAGGAACGCGCCTTGAACCAGGCCGCGCGGGAAGTGCTACTCGCGCAGGACTCGTGCCTGTCGAAACATATGTATTATCAGGAGAACGCCGAATACAACGCCAAGGAGATTGAAAACGACTTGCGGAATTTTACCACTATTTATGAATCGCTCGGCTCAAGCCATATCAGCACGGACTGGCTCATCAGGCTGGAGCATTCCCATCATATTTTTCCCTACATGAATTACCG
>JAITAW010000059.1 GCA_031283905.1 Treponema sp.
TAGCATGAACCTCCCCGTCCTTCAGGATGCCTTTTAGGGTCGACTTGAAAGGCGGGGATCAAGGGGTGGCATGGGCTGAAAAGATGTACACTGAACGATGGCGTTGAACGGGGCGCTCAATGTCTTGTCCGCCGTCTGTAATACCGCGGGAAAGCACGGCCCGCGCCGGGCGACCGGTCTCCACACAGGTATACGTCAAGGCGTAATTGCGAATTTTTTATACTCATCTGATACATTTTTACTCATGAGACTGACGCGGGCCAGAAGCGGCTAGGGTCTGTTCACACTACATAACATCAATGAACAAACGATGATACCACGCAAGGACAAGATGGAAAACATCATGTTCAGCTTGTCATATCTTGACCCTATTCGGTGGAGCCACCGGATATCCCAATCTTCATAGTCCCGATTCATTAAACAGAAACAGCGGCCGACCCTCGCTGAAGCTTTGAGAAAGCGTCATCTTATCCTGTTTTTAATCCGCCGCATATCTTGACATGCTCACCCATTCGCTTATATACTATATTCCATATTCTACG
The DNA here is from genome assembly GCA_031283905.1 of Treponema sp. Classification (GTDB taxonomy): domain Bacteria; phylum Spirochaetota; class Spirochaetia; order Treponematales; family Breznakiellaceae; genus JAIRKH01. The sequence goes on from JAITAW010000059.1 coordinate 543, forward strand.
TGGAGGAAGAAGTTTTGGCATATAATAATGCATTATCTTCATATAAAAGCGCCGATATAACAACCGCAAGTCCTGCGCAGTTGTTAGTAAAGCTCTATGATGAGGCTGTCCACCAATTGGATAAGTCAATCGATCTTTTAGACGAATATGACAATGGAGGGAAAAAAGACCCGGGGAAAATAGAGCCTATCAGCAAAGCGGTGATTAAAACGCAAACCATCATAACCGAACTTATGGCGTCTTTGGATATGGAACAGGGAGGGGAAATCGCCGTTAATCTTTTTTCCCTCTACTCATGGTTCAATAAAGAACTATTTGACGCAAACATAAACCATGACAAGCGGCGGATCACCATTGTCCGCAATATGGTTAGCGAACTTCGGAACACATGGAACGAAGTTGCCTCAACTACCGCTGTCGGCGAAAAAGGCGCGCCGCCGATAAACAGCGTCAATATTTCATTTTAGCGGGTTTTGTTTTGGATGAACTTTCTCCAGAAGAATTAAAAAAACGAGTGTTGGTTGTCAAACGTTTCCGCGATCTCCTCTTCGCGCAACGGGAGCGGTTTAGCGTCTACCTTGAAACTCTTGAGAAGCAAAAAAGTATTGTAGAAAACGGTAATGTGGAGGATATACTTGCCTATGTCGAAATGGAAGAAAAAATGGTTGCCGATATTTTTTCTATCCAAAAGATCATAGTTCCGCTTGAAACGCAGTACCGTTCTCACGCAGGCGTTACAGGAGTCATCGGCGCCTCCGATATACCGGAAATCCAGACGGCGCTTGAACGTCTCAGGATGGAGGCAAACAACAAGGTGGAACAAAACCGCAGTTTGCTCGAAAAACGCATGAACGAATTTCGGGAAGAACTGAAGTTGCTCAAAAGCAATCCCTATATAAAACGAAAAGCTTTATTTACAACGACAGAATCGGCGTCCTTTTTGGATATAAAGGGCTAGCGGGGCTTGACAGGGCATAGAAGCTTGACGGTTGCTGAAACATTTTTCTTGAGAGATATTTTCAAAAAGGGATTTTGGAAAAGCCTCTTGACATAATTCCATTATTTTACTAGTATGATATTGAAAATGAAATTCGCTTCCAAAAGAAATAATGATTGTGAACGAGTCTATTGTTCAGGCAGGATGTAAGATTAACCTTCACTTGGAGGTGAAAGACCGTAGACCTGACGGTTATCATAATTTGGAAAGTATGTTCATTCCATTGGAATGGGGAGATATTCTTTCTTTCAGTGTGTTTGACCAGCGGTTGCCATGCGATCTGCGCGTGTTTTGGAATGTTCCTCATAGAAAATGTACAGAAACTTTTCAGAAAACGTTTTGTGATATACCGGTTGAAGAAAACATCGTGTACAAGGCGGTTTCCCTTTTTAGAGAGCGGACTGGCTGGAACAAAGGGTTGCGAATTGCGCTTGAGAAAAAGGTTCCTGTTGGAGCCGGTTTAGGCGGCGGGTCGGCGGATGCGGCGGCGGCGTTGCGTACGCTTGACGCCGTGTCGGAAACGCGGTTGCCGTTTGATGAGTTGTGCGAAATGGCCGCGGAATTGGGAAGCGATGTACCGTTCTTCTTGTACAAAACGCCGGCCTACGTTTCCGGGCGGGGAGAGCGTATACAGAAGGCGGCGTGTCCCTGGGATTTCTGGGCGCTTCTGGTTGTTCCTGATTTTGAAAGTAACACTGCTTCCGCTTTCCGCGTATTGGATAAAGAACGGGAAAATGGCGGTGGCTTTTCGCTCGCTGACAAGCCGAAACCTTCCTTTAGCGGGAAAGAGTTGATAGACGCTTTGAAAGAGCATCCTTTAAACTGGCGTTATTACAATGATTTTTTGTCTTTTTTTTTTAGAAGGAGAGCATAAAAAAGAGTATTCTGCTATATTTGAAACACTTAAGAATGGAGGCGCCGATTTTTACAGCTTATCCGGTTCCGGTTCTTGCTGTTTCGGTGTTTTTACTCACAAAGGGGCGGCGGAACGTACGGAAAGGGTATTAGCTGGCGGTATAAATTTTGTTCAAATAATTCATTTCACCTCTTGCATTTTCTAAAGAAATAGTGTATTGTATTATTTATGTTTTTGAAGGAGGTGGGTCATGAAGATTACCGACATCAGAATCCGTAAAGTATCCGGTGAAGGAAAACTCAAGGCGTACGTAACGGTTACTTTTGATGACTGCTTTGTGGTGCATAATGTAAAAATCATTGAAGGAAGAAGCGGGGCTTTTGTAGCAATGCCGAGCCGGAAGACTAGTTCTGGAGAGTATAAAGATGTAGCGCACCCAATTAATCCCGAATTCAGGGCGGAACTACAGAAAGAAATACTGAATAAGTATGAATTCGGAAGTGACGATCCGACTCTGGAAATATAAAAAATGGAACATCTAAAACTTCGGTTTTAGATGTAGTTCCTTGGGACGTAGGCAAGAGGTAAGCCACCGGGTTTTGGCTCCGGCATGCACAGGTTCGAACCCTGTCGTCCCAGAGTATAGAAAATGACTTGTAGAATGCACATTACGTTCCCCTTACAGGCAATGTGGAGTGAAAATAAATGAACAGTTGGAGAAACCATGAGCAAACTTGTATTGTTGGCGAAAAAAAGGGAGAAGAGCGGCTCAATTTTAGCCCGTAATCTCAGAAAAATAGGGCGTATACCTGCGGTTATATACGGACGATCAGGCTCGTCTTTGTCTATTGAGCTTGATGCAAAAGAGTTTTCCGACAATGTGAAAAACATCACCAGAAGCGCCATTGTAACGGTGGACGTTGATGGGCAATCCTATGATGCTTTTGTGAAAGACGCCCAGCGTAACATTTGCGACAATAGCATCCTGCATGTTGATTTTTACGCGGTTGAGAAAGACACGGCCTTGCGGGCGAAGGTTCACCTTTTGGTTCAGGGAAACCCCATCGGCGTACGGGACGGCGGAACCCTCGAATTGCCTTTGCACGAGATTGAAGTCGAATGCCTTCCCGAATACCTGCCTGAGCGGATCGTGGTTGATATTTCCGGACTCAAAGCCAACCAGTCCATTCATGTGCGCGATATTGCGCTGAGTGAAAACGTCAAACTCATCTCTTCCGGCGATCAGGTGGTGGCGTTGGTGAAATTCGCTAAAGCCGTATCCGCCGCCTCTGAAGAGGAAGCGGCGCCCGAATCAGGCGTTGCCTCTGAAAAGAAATGAGGTCTTGCCGCACGTTCTTTTTACATGAACGATTTTGAAAAAAAGATTGCCGGCGGATTGGGCGACTGGTCCGCCGGCTCTTTGTTTTTAACAGCCGTTTCGGGCGGCGCGGATTCTACGGCGTTGCTGGTTGCGATGGCTGGTATAGCCCGTGACTGCGGTTTCAAGTTGCGTTGCCTGCATGTGGATCACGGCATTAGGCCTGAAACCGAGCGACAAGGCGATGCGGAAGCCGTTGAACAGTTGTGCGCCCGTTTTGACGTGCCAT
>JAITAW010000171.1 GCA_031283905.1 Treponema sp.
ACCCTGAAGGGCATGGCAACCACAGTGGTATTTTTTGACGATGCCGAAGGGGACATACAAACCTATGCGGAACGGAAAAACTCCTCCTATTATGCCGAACTGAAGGATCTGCCCAATACCCCGGCCGCCGCTTCTTCCGCTTATTATTATTCGCCCTATAAGGGTAAATCCATCGCCTTGGGCGGCAATACCGACTGCAAGCTGCGCCTGTCGATTACCCTGGCGCGGAAGGGTAAACTTTCCTTCTGGTTCGCCAATCAATCCTACGACAATACAAACATAGGGGCAATCTCCATTGACGGGACGGAAAAGGCCTCCTGGTCGGGGAATTACAACTGGTCATACCAGGAATATCCCATGGAGGCAGGGGCTCACGAGATTGTATGGACCAAGCATGGCCTCTCCTCCTCCCGCTACAGTTATTTGTCCCTGGACAACATACTGGCGGTCTATACGGAGTGAGCGGCGGCACGCACATACCGCCGGATAAAAGGAGTGTTTTTATGAAAAATTTTGGAAATGGTACTATAACCAAGAAAAGCGGTTTGTTGTTGGCCGTCTTGCTTTGCGTGTTTTTCTCCGCCTGTGTACCAGCCCCAGACGAACCCGCCAAAACAGAAGAAAAGATAGGGACAAGTTTAATGATTAATAACCTATCAGACTATCCTCTTATTAGCGTTGAATACTCATCCGTTGATTTTGGTACTATAAAAAGCGGTAGAGATGCAACCAAAGAAGTAAATCATGGAACGAAGTATATCTTCTTCTACCTTCAAAGCAGCGCCAGCGGAATGGTACGCTGTAGGACAGAGGCGCTGACTTGCGCAGAAGATATAAAGAATGAGTATATTATTACCAATAACACAATTATTACCCTTACGGGCAGCGATAAAAAAAACACGCTAAAGAATGTATGCGCTGAATTAAATGTTTCGCTTCAATATTATGATATAGGCGATATAGGGCCGGGCGGCGGTTTTATATTTTTATCCGCTGCGGGACAATATAAAGAATGCAGCGGCGATTTAGGCGCATATAATTGGAATGATGCCGTAACGACAGCTAAAAATTACAAAGGCGGAGGATTTGATAATTGGCATCTGCCGGATATTGGCGAACTTGACTTGATATATAATAAAATTCATAAAAACAGACAAGGAATTTTCTTTAACGAGAATTATTGGTCTACGACAATAATTGGATATTATTATGCTATGTCCTTTGCTAATGGTAAAAGTTATTATGGTTATGCCACTTCTGATTTACTTAGAGTGATTGCAGTGAGAGAATTTTAGTCTTTGATACGCCGGCACGTTTTGCCGGCCGCACAAGGAGTATTTTTATGAAAAACGTTGTATTAACCGTTGTAGTTCTTACCGTATGTATTGGGTGCAGCCAGCCTGATGATACCGGTTACTCCGGTAATACCGGTAATACCGGCAGCACTGTTGATAGTGCGGCTACCCCTCCAAAAACTACGGTAAAGATAAAAAATGAGTCATCCCGCAGTTTGTACTCTGTCAAATGGCAAAACGCTTATTTTCCGGGCAGCGGCTCCTATTTACGGCCCGGCGAGTCTTATACAAGAAAATTTTCCACATCCGCAGATCTCTCCGGATATATATATTTTTATAAGATTCTTGGGACCGGCGAATCGTTATCGCTTCGGACGCAGGCGTTTATTGCCGCGCCTCATGGAGAAGCGTTTGACTTTACTTTTACCGATAACTCGATTGTTATAGATATGGAAAATCTTAACAATATTCAAAGTCTTGTAACCATAGATAAGGTGTTGATGCCTCCCCGCGTTACATGGACCAAACTTTCTAATAATACAATTGTCATGAGATGGGATGCGGTAAAGTATGCAACCGATTATACGGTCTATGAAAAAGACCCGGTTTCCGGCAGCTTATGCGTAATGTTCCGATTTGTAAAGACGCAATGTTCTTCTATGGAGTTTAGGCTTGACGGCATACCGTCCGGCAGAAATTTATACTTTGTGGTACGCGCATCCGATGATCATTACCGGTACAGCGAAGATTCAAATGTGGTTTCCGTGTATTTCGCCCCTTAATAAAAGGCCGCTTTTCGCGGAATTCGCCGCCGGAGTCCGCGCCCGCTAGGAGGCTTGTAGTCGCCCATCCCTCCGCAGCCGGATTGGAATAAGAGGCGGGAGCGAAGGCTATGCGCGTACCCTTCACGTAGTGAAAGGCGCGTCCATCTTGCCTTTGCCGCAAAAACGTGCTACTATAGAAACAACGGAGATAGTATGGACACTAACGCGGCTATAAAAAACCTTCATCCGCTGGAGATAAAAATCATCCTCTTTTATAAGAGAGGCGATGAACTGTTCGTTGACAAGGTGGAAAAAGACCTCAATTTTAAGAGCGGAAACGGCAATCAGGCGCTTTCCTGGCTTTTGGGCAAGGGTTTGCTACGGGAAATCCGCCGTGAGTCCGCCGTGTTCTTTGAATTGACCGATTTGGGCAAGCAATGGAAGGAACGGGGAACGCCTGAAGAGCGGATCATAGAACTGGTCAGGATAAAACAGGGCATGAGCCTGCCTGAAATCGCCGCTACGTTGAACCTTGACAATAAAGACGCGGGCAGCGCGTTTGGAGCGCTTTCCAAGCTGGGCGTTCTCGCCATGAACAGCGACAAGCGGATTGCGTACGCCTATCCTGACGACAAGTCGCAAAACGGACGCCCCATCGCGGGCGCGGCGGCGGAACGCCTTGCGCTCATCCGGGGACTGCTTGACAAAGCCTCGGAAAACGGCGTTATTGCGGCGGAAGGGCTTTCCGCCGAAGAACGAGCGGCTCTCGCCGGCATTGCGAAGAAACGCGGCGCAAGCGGCGCGGCGTTCCGCGAATTTGACCGTGAAACCGTCGTGTTCGGCTTTTCCGAAGAACGAGACGCTGTTGCCGAGGCTCTTGCGCGGGCCGGGCTTACCGGAGAAGAAACCGGCGCCCTCACCCCGGACATGCTTGAAACCGGCGCATGGAAAACCGCGTCTTTCCGCGCTTACAACGTGCATGTGCCGCCCACCCGCCTTATTCCCGGGCGTACAAATCCCTATGCGAAATTTCTTGAGCATGTAAAAGACAAACTCGTGTCTCTGGGGTTCGAGGAGTTTGACGGTCCCCTTGTGGAGACCGAATTCTGGAATTCGGACGCGCTCTTCATGCCCCAATTCCATTCGGCGCGGGACATTCATGATGTGTACCGCATCACCGAACCGCAACACGCGCAATTCATTGAGGAACCGTGGCTATCGCAGGTCGCGGCGGCGCATGAAAACGGCGGTGATACGGGCGGCCGGGGCTGGAGCTACGCCTTTGACCGCGAATTCACCAAACGGCTCATACTCCGCAGTCAGGGAACCGTCATGTCGGCGAAAACGTTGCCCCACGCGAAAATTCCGGGCAAGTACTTTGGAATACTCCGGTGTTTCCGCTACGACCGTGTGGACGCGACTCATCTATCCGACTTCTACCAAACCGAAGGCATAGTGCTGGGCGACGAGGTGAACCTCCGCACCCTGCTTGGTTTTCTCGAAATGTTCGCCGTTGAGGTCGCCGGCGCGAAAGAGGTGAAATACGTGCCGGGCTATTTCCCCTTCACAGAGCCTTCGGTGGAAGTGCATATAAAGCACCCGGCGCTCGGCTGGTTTGAGCTTGGCGGCTCAGGCATCTTTCGCCCGGAAGTTACGGCATCGCTTGGCGTACATGTGCCTGTCGCCGCATGGGGCATAGGCATCGACCGCATGGCGCTGATGTCGCTCGGCTTGAACGATCTGCGGGAGCTTTTCAGCTATGATATTGAGCATGTGCGGCTGCGGCGGACGGCGTAAATGGAATCTGCCCTAAACAGGGCGGCAAAAGAACGCCGTCTCCGTTCTTCAGCGCGGAGGCGGCATTGTATTATAAGCTCATATTACGCATGAGTTCGCTTTACTTCTGAAGCGGGATTCCTGTTCAAAGAGGAATTATTGAAGTTCTGAGCAGGGATAGTTCTGTTCAAAGGGGAATTAACGGAGTTCTGAACACGGATAATTCTGTTCAAAAGGGAATTAACGGGGTTCTGAACAGAGATAATTCTGTTCAAAGGGAAATTGCCGGAGTTCTGAGCAGAGATAATTCTGTTCGGAACAAAACAACCGGAGTTCTAAGCAGGGATAATTCTGTTCAAAAGGGAATTAACGAAGTTCTGAACAGGGATAATTCTGTTCAAAGGGAGATTGCCGGAGTTCTGAGCAGAGATAATTCTGTTCAAAGAGGGCTTGCCGGACTTGGTACCTTATGGTATGCAACAGCCAATGTAACGCATGGCGCATAACAGGAGGTATAAAGAAGCCTCAGGGCGAACACGGGCTGGGCGTATATGAAACATGGTTTTTTACAAATTCTTCTTACCATTCTGTTGGTGATGGATCCCATCGGGATTATTCCGTCTTTTCTGGCGATCACATCCTCATACGACACGAAAACGCGCAATCGCATTATAACAAAAGCCATTCTGCTTGCGGGACTGGTGTTGGGCGTATTCCTTGCCGCCGGAAAATTCATCCTTGACTTTTTCGGCATTAAACCGGGCGCGTTTTACATATCAGGAGGCATCCTTTTCTTTCTCATTGCGTTCGGCATGATCTACAGCAAGCCCGGGACGAACCGTCCGCCGCCTTCCGAAGAAGAAATGCACACCGGTTTTGTCGCCCTCTTCCCGCTGGCCATCCACATGATTGCGGGTCCCGGATTGCTCACGGTGATAATGACCTATGTCTCCGGCGGCGACTCGTGGTTGTCTACCGCGCTGACCTTGCTCCCCGCCGTGCTTATTGGGCTTCTGTGTATGTTCGTGGTTCTTCGATCAAGCGCCTTAATCCTCCGTGTTCTCGGCGACATGGGCATAGCGGTTATGGAAAAAATAATGGGGCTTATCCTCGCGGGCTTTGCGGTTCAACTCATTTACAACGGGCTTTTGTCCCTCGGCGTTATATAGTACCGCGTCCCACAGCGAAGCGGCGCAGAGCGTTGTTCATACGTATCCCGCCCAAATCCGGCGCCCTTCCTTTTTTTCTGTTTTCGTGGTATGATTTTTTTGTGCAAGCCCTTATCACCCCGCATACATTTTCCGGCGTTGTCCGCGTACCGGCGTCAAAGTCTCATACCATACGGCGGCTGCTTATCGCATCATTGGCGGAGGGCGTTTCACGCATTGAGCATCCGCTCTATTCCCTGGACGCCCGTTCCTGCCTCGCCGTATGCAAGGCTCTTGGCGCGGATATAATGGAAAAACCGGAACGATGGATCGTAAAAGGGACGGCAACCCGTTCCGCGACCGGATTTTCATTCGCTGATGGGCGTACGGCAACGCAAGACACCGTTCTGGATGTGGGAAATTCCGGCACTACATTGTTTCTTGCGCTCGCCATAGCCGCGCTCGGCGCTACGCCCCGCTCCTTCACCGGTGATGAACAGATCACGCGGCGAAGCGCGGCAAATCTCCTGTCCGCTCTAGCCGCGCTTGGAGCCGCCGTAACATCGGCGGCAAACGGTTGCGTACCGATAACGGTGCGGGGTCCGTGGAAGGGCGGCGCGTGCAGGATCGAATGTCCCACAAGCCAGTATCTTTCCGCCTTGCTTTTAGCCGCGCCGCTTGCGCAGAAAGGCTGTGTTACCAGCATTGAGGTACCCCTTCTCAATGAAAAGCCCTATATCGACATGACGCTTTCCTACCTTGACGCCCAAGACGTACCATACGAGAAAAACGCGGACTATTCCCGGTTCCGTATACCGGGCGGCGCGGTGTACACGCCCATGAACGGGAGCGTTCCCGCAGATTTCTCATCAGCCGCGTTTCCTGCCGCGGCGGCAATCATCGGCGGCGGCTCCGTTACGCTGCTGGGCCTCGATCCCCATGACACGCAGGGGGACAAGGCGTTCTTCGACATGATCGCCCGCATGGGCGTTTCGGTCGCATGGAAGCGGACCAAGGGAGCGTCCGGCGATTGGGAGGTTACGGTTTCCAGAAACGGAAGTGCGCGAAAACTGTACGCCGCCGTCTTTGATCTTAACGCCACGCCCGACCTGCTGCCTGTCATGGCCGCGCTTGCGGCTTTTGCCGAAGGCGAGACCTGCTTGACCAATGTGGCGCATGCGCGTATCAAGGAAACAGATCGGATCGCCGTCATGGCGCGGGAGCTCGGCAAGCTCGGCGTCCGGTGCGAGGAAAAGCCTGACGGTCTTGTCATTCGGGGCGGGACGCCGTCAGGCGGCTCGGTTGACGGTCATGGGGATCACCGGGTGGTGATGGCTTTAGCTGCGGCGGGATTAGGCGTTACGGGCAATCTTGAGATACGCGGAGCCGAAGCCGCCGATGTCACTTATCCGGGATTTTTGAAACT
>JAITAW010000198.1 GCA_031283905.1 Treponema sp.
CGCCCCCCCCCCCCCACCGCGCGCCCCGGCGGCCCCCCCCCCCCCCCCCGCGCCCCCCCCCCCCCCCCCAATCCGCGCTGACCGCGGGGCGTTAATACGCCCGCGCGGGGCATACGCGAGGATGAGGCCGGACGCGCCGTTCGTTACTTTAGCGCGGATCGCCGTAGTTGTCAACCTCTTTTTTTGTCTTGCGGGGTGTTTTGCAAAAAAATTATGACGCTGTTACAAATTGCCAAACGGACTTTAAAATTGCGAATTGCCCGGCAAAGCCGGGTCAAAACCCGTCTTACAGTCAGTTTTCGGGCAGGTTTCTTTCTTTTCAAGGTTGACATCCGCTTCCAAAAGCGCTATCTTAGTATTATTCAACCGCATTGATTTTTATCGAACATGAAAGGAATTACAAATAATATGCTTTTTCCGGGCAAAGAGGCGGACAGGAAATTCCATTCCTTTGAGCTGCTTGCGCATATGCCGGCGCATCCGCCGGCGTTAAGAACGGCGTTGCAAATGGTTTTCTTAGTATGGATTTTGCCGATGCCTCTTGACCTCTCAGCGCAGGAAGGTGCGCCCGCCCTCTCCGTATCCAATGTTGCGGCGCACCTTCAAAACAACCTCTTGCGCATAACATGGACGGATTCTCCTGATGCCACAGGACCGGTAACGGTGTACATGTCGGACTCGCCTATTGACATTACGCGCCTTGTATCGCAGGAGGCGGGCGGACATGGCGTAACATCAGCGAAAGCGCCGTACGGGACGCAGTACTATATAGATGAAATAAATGACCGGCGTATACGGTGCTATTATATTGTAGCGAGCGATGCGTCAGGCTTAATGTATTTTTTGGACAGGACGTATTATACCAATTACCTTGAGGTTCGTATTCAGGACCAGCGGCGTCAGGACTCAGCGGGGAAGCCCCCGCCCTTGCCCCAAACGCCTTCCCCTCCGGCGGACGGGCGGCTTTTCTTGAACGCCGTAGTCAGCGACGGCGGAGTCGTTGTCTCCTTTACGGCGCGGGGCGAGAATTTGATCTTGTACCGCAGCGTTGAGCCGTTGCGTCAAAAAAGCGATGTTGTACGCGCTGTCATCGTTCAAATGCCTGCCCGGTCTCCTTTTACGGATTATCCGTTGCCGGGCGCGTCTTACTACTACGCGGTTGTTTCCCAGGAAGCGTTGTCGCAAGGCGCCGCTGAAATTATACCGGGAGAAAACGCCCTTGCGGAGCCGGTAACCGTGCCGCTTTCCGGCGCGGGATTTGACGGAATTGTACAGAACCTGCGTCCCGCGCCGTTGCCCCTTATGGCGCGGGACGCGCTCGGTTTGGGCGGGACGGTTACTCCGGATACAACGCCTTTGAGCGCCGGGGCGTCGCGTTTATTGTCAGATATAAAAAGAATGGAAAAACCCCGGACAACGAAAAAACCCTTTACGTTTAAGGAGGACATGAATCCGCCGGCAAATGGCGAAGAATACGCCTTTCGGTCCGTTATTCAGGGCGCGTTCGCCCGGCAGTCGTGGGACGAGGCAAAGGAGCAGTTGCGCGTCTTTCTCTCTCTGCCGAGAAGCGCCGGGTTTGAAGCGCGTTCGCATTTTTATTTGGGGCAGGCGTACTATTTCTTGAATCAGCCAAAGGAAGGTCTGTTTGAATTTCTCCTTGCCAAAACGGCGTATCCACAGAAGGCGTACGAGTGGATAGAAGCGTGCCTCGCCTTGCTGGTAGATTGAACGCCGGAGCTGTGTAATGAATATTGGAAAAAAATTGATCCTGGTCAATATCAGCATTCTGCTGATTGGCGTGTTGCTTTTGACCGCCGTCTTTGTAAGGGTGGCGGAGACCCAGCTACGGACGCTGGTAAACCGCGAAATATATTTAGTGGCGCAGAAAGAAGGAAAAGAAATTCAGCTTTGGCTTGAAAGTTATCTAGATACCGCAAGAACTTTGTCTCAAATCATGGAACGGTTTGAAGATATAGCTGTTGACAGGCGCCGCACTTTCTTCAACCTGGTCCTCAGCCAAATGCTCGCGGCGAACCCGGAAATAGTCGGCGCATGGAGCGTTTGGAAGCCGAATACACTTGACGGTCTTGACGCCCGGTTCGCCGGCGAGGTGGGAGCGAGCGCCGAAGGGAGTTATACGCCGTGGTGGCTGAATATCGGCGGTGAAATCAAGTTGAAAACGAGCATAGAGTACGAGCGGGAAGGGAAGGGCGATTACTATCAGATTCCGGTTAGAACGGGTAAAGAATCTATCATCGATCCGACGTATTGGATGATTGAAGGTCAAGAAATGCTGCTGGTCGACGTATCCGTGCCGATAAAAAAAGACGGCGTCACTGTGGGGGTTGTGGGCTTTGACATTGACGCGCCGGTTATACAGGCGAAAGTTATGTCCATAAAGCCGTACGAGGGAAGCGTGTCTGCGGTTTATTCAAGCCGGGGCGTCATATGCGGCCATTTCGACCCTTCCCGTATTGGAAAAGAGATGCCGCTCACCGAACAAAGTCTGGCGGGCGATAATCATGAGGCGTTGGTAAACGCCGTGCGGCAGGGCAAGAGTTTTTCTTTCTTCAACTATGTCCCGGATTTGCAGGAAAACATGTTCTTTATCGCGGTGCCGTTTTCTATGGGAGGAACGGACACGCCGTGGACGCTTATGGTTGGAATCCCCGCGAAAATCATCACCGCTCCGGTGTACCTCGCCCTTGCCATAGGGCTTGGCATTGGCCTTGCGCTTATTGTTCTCATCATTGTTACGACCATTCTCAACGCTTATTCCATAAGCAGGCCGCTCAACCAGATGATGAAGGCTTTCAACAGCATCGAAAACGCGGAAGAGTATTTATTCAAGAAAGGGCAGTTCATCCAGGAGTTGCCGTATGCCGTCGTCAGACAGCAAAATGAAATCGGCAAGCTGGCAACGGCTTTTCTGAGTATGTCCGAAGCGCTCCAGGAGGTGGTCAGCAACATTGAGTATATAACGGCGTCGGCGCGCGGGGGCAATTTGCTTGCGCGGGCAAAAACCGCGTTGCTTAGGGGTAACTATCTTCATATTCTCAAGGGGTTGAACAATGCAATGGACGTCATTTGCGAGCAGTTCGACGCGGTTCCTGACGCCATCGCCCTTTTCGATATATCGCGCGCTCTTGTGTACCGCAATCATACGATGAACGAATTTATCAAGCGGCACGGCTTTGACGCAAAAGACGGTCAGTTTCTCGCCAAAATTCTGGCGCGGACGGCCGTAACGAATTGGGAAGAAAAAGAAAGGGGCGAGAGTCAGGTTGACGCGCTTTTTACGCCCGATGAGGGTAATGCCGTAACCTATACGGCTGATATTGTCTTACAGGAGCATATGTACGCCATGACGTTGAAGCGGAGCGGCAATCAGCAACATCTGAATCCGGCGGTTGACTCCTTGTGCGTGATGCTTCTGCTAACTGATATAACCAGCATTGCCAAAGCAAGATTGGAAGCGGAAGCGGCAAGCAAGGCGAAAAGCGACTTCCTTTCCCGTATGAGCCATGAAATCCGTACGCCGTTAAACGCCGTCATGGGTATGACGCAGATAGCCCTCAGAACAGACGATGTGGAAAAAGTGCGGACCTGTCTCAACCAAATAGACAGCTCTTCGGCGCACCTTCTGGGCGTCATCAACGATATTCTTGATTTTTCAAAGCTTGAAGCCGATAAACTGTATCTTGAGCCGGTCGAGTTTTCCCTTATAGATGACATTAGTTTCATCGTCTCCATGATGCAGAGCCGCGCAAAAGAGCGGCGGCTCTCTATACGGCTTGAATTAGGCGAAATCCGCAACGGCTGTCTCTTCGCGGATTCTCTTAGACTTAATCAGGTGCTGATCAATCTCCTGTCAAACGCGATTAAATTTTCCCGAAGCGGAAGCGAAGTTCGCATCATTGTCAAAGAGCTTGCCGGTACCGGCGGCCATGACGCCGGAATTGAAGAAGGGACAAGCGTCTTTTATTTTGAGGTGATCGATGAAGGGATTGGCATAAGCGAGCAACAAGCCGCCAAGCTCTTTCAGCCTTTTGAGCAGGCGGATGGCAGCATAGCGCGTTCTTACGGCGGTACGGGGCTTGGTCTTGTCATTTCAAAAAACATAGTCGAGATGATGGGCGGCTCAATTGCCCTGAAGAGCAAACAGGGTGAGGGAAGCAGTTTTTCGTTCACCATACGTTGCCCGGCGAGTGATAAAAAGATGGTTAAAGAAGCGGAAACGGATGAAGTCGAAGTTATGCCGGATTTTTCCGGTAAACACTGTCTTATTGTTGACGACATTGATATAAATCGCGATATTCTGGGAGAAATCCTTGAAGATACCGGGATCGCTATAGATATGGCATCGAATGGAAATGAAGCGCTCGCCTGCTTTGAGAAATCCAAAGAGAACTACTACGATATTATTCTTATGGACATACAGATGCCGGTGATGGACGGCTGCACCGCGACAAAAAAAATCCGTTCAATGCAACGCAAAGACGCCGGAACCTTGCCCATTATCGCTATGACCGCCGATGTCATTCAAGAAGATGTTATCAAGATGCGTGAAGCCGGTATGAACGAACACCTGGGCAAACCAATTGACGTGGATAAGCTGTTCAAGACGTTGAAGGAATTCTTGCCGGCATAATTTTGTTCTTCCAAAGCCTTTCCCAAAACCAACCCGGTTTTGGGAAAGGCTCAATGTTTTTTATCACCGTGAGTTTTTTGTATTCAATGAGCGCGTGAATGGCTTCTTTTATGTCGTCTTCGGTCCATCCGTATATGCGTAGCTTGCTCAATATATGCGAGGCGTCGGTGATAGTGTAAGCGCGAGGGTATTTTTTGAAAAAATCAATGACGCTCTGCTCCCGCAGGACGTTTGTCGCGGTTTTGGCGCATATATCGCAACAACCCGCTTCCGGAGCCGATAGTTCGCCTTTGTAGCTCATCAGATTGAGAAGAAATTCACGCCGGCACAGACCGCTTATACCGGTGGACCTCGCGTAGTCCATCAGATCCAGTATGCGCCGTTTGCCGACTTCCGTTTTCGCTTTTCTGACGCGGTTTTCGTCCTCCGGACCCCAGAGCAGAATTGCTTTTGAAAGCAGACCGTCCCTGCCGGCTCTGCCCGATTCCTGCAAGTACGCTTCCGCTGAAGGCGGCATGTCGCGGTGTATTACGGTGCGTATATCAGCCTTGTCTACACCCATGCCGAACGCGCAGGTTGCGACAAGTATGCCCTTTGGATGTGGCAGGTACCACTTTTCGACCGCAGTTTTCTCCTCACGGCTCAAGCCTGCGTGATAAAACTTGATTTCATTGTCCTTTAGTTCATTTCTGAGAAAGTGGGAAAGTTCTTCAACGCCGCTCCTTGAAGAGCAAAATACGATGGCAGGGCGTTTGTTTTCTCTCACAAGGTCGCGCACAGCCATATCCCGTAGGACGCAGCCCTGAGCCGCATACATGATGTTGCTCCTGTCCGGGTTGCCAATGACGCGATGCGCCACATCGTTGCCGAAGATGTACCGGTCTATTTTCTCCAGAACAGGCGCCGATGCCGTTGCGGTGAACGCGGTTACAAGGGGAAGCCCGGTATGCGCATCGGCGCCGCCGGTTCCGGTATGCTTCAGCGCGTGTATGACCTCGGCTATCTTGAGATAGCTTGGTCTAAAACTTTCGCCCCATTCGCTTACGCAATGCGCCTCGTCAATGACCACATGGACGATGTTCAATTCGGGAAGTTCTTTCATCACTTTCGGCGTTATAAGTACCTCAGGGTTCGCTATGATAAACCGCGATTCGCCGCTTGCCACCTTCTTCCAGAGCGTGGCGCGTTCTTCGCCGCTCTGCCCGCCTCGGAGCAGTACCGGCGCAAAGCCTTTTTCCCTAAGCCTCCGTTCTTGATCCGCCATGAGAGAGAGAATCGGGTAAATGACCAATGTCGCGCCTGACAGAAGCATACTTGGAAGCTGGAAGCACAATGATTTGCCTGCGCCGGTCGGCAAAATGACGATCTGGAGTCCGCGGTAGAGGCGATCTTCATTGCTGTCTGCACCGCCGCTGTCCGGTTGTTCAAGAATCGCTTCGGCAGGGCGTTCTTCCGGTTCGCCCGTCCACCATATGGGAATGCCGGCTGCTTGGGCGGCTTCAAGTATATTTGAGACGACAAGCCGCTGGTACGGAAAAAGGTACGAAAGACCGAACAATTTTTGTGCCGCGTTTGTAATGAGATCGGTTTCCATATATGTTATAATGGATCTCACACGCAATGCGCTTTAAAAAATAGAAAACCTTAGCTAAATCTAAGGTTGTTTTTCAAAGGCGGCGAAAACATTTATCCCAAGGAAATCGAAGATTTTCTCTATACCATGCCCGGTATCAAAGATGTGCAGATTGTGGGTATTGCC
>JAITAW010000289.1 GCA_031283905.1 Treponema sp.
GCCCGGCGCAAGCTGTTCAACAACCGTTGTCATAAGACCGGAACGGCTGCCGTATTGCGCGGCAACGAGTCCCGCAGGACCCGCTCCTATAATAAGCAAATCACTGTTCATGGCGCTTCTTTATTTCAACACTCCTTGCAAGGAACAACTACCTGATCTCAAAATACAACGCCAACATTGCAATAATCAACGCAATGCTGGTGATGATATATGTCCAAAGCGGCAGTTCCATCCGCCGTATAGACCGGCGGACGCTTCTCATAATAACGCTTAAAGCGTTTGCGTCCGCCGATGGTTCACGCCTGCCGGTTATGGTTTGAAAGCCTTGTACGCTTCCGTTTTTCTCCGCCGGTTTCTCCGCCGAATATCCGCACACAGGGCAGCCGCCTTCAAAAGAATCCGCCTGACCGGTAAAACCGCACATGGGGCATTTTACCGATGAAAAAGAACGTCCGCAATCCGGACATGCTTTAGCATCTTGAGGAACCTCAAAACCGCATTTATCGCAGAAAAAGCGAATCTGTTTTTTCGGCTCTTCTTTCTTTCTTTTCATTACTATTCAAATTGTTATGAGGCTTCTTTTTTCTCAACAACGGTACCGCCGGTTGCGCCGGTTCCGGCAACTGGCGGCGCTGACTGCGCCGGTTCGCGTTTTGATGTTTCGCCGGCGGCGCTATCCTTGCCGCCGCCGTTTTTGGCCGCCGTTACCGCGCCGTCCGCGCTCCCATTTTTAGCCGCATTTGCGCCGCCGGCGGCAGCCGGCTTAGCCTGCGCGTCGGTGATATAAAAACCTGACCCCTTAAAAATAACCCCGCTTCCGCCGGTGATAAGCCGCCGGATTTCTTTCCCGCACTTGGGACAGACCTTGAGCGGCTCATCCTTTATGCTTTGAAACACTTCAAAGACGTGTCCACAGTCCTTACATTCATATTCATACGTCGGCATATAGTCTCCTTTGCTCTCAATTTACTGAAAAAAGATTGAAAAGTAAAGCAATTTGTCCGGCGTTAAATTGACCAAGGTTCACGGTAAGAAAGACGCCGTTCCGTTCCGGCGTATTGGAAAAAAGCCTCTGCATGAGAAAAAGCCTCCCGTTCTGGGGATCAATGGCTTCGTCAGGTTTTGCCGTGAACATACGCGCCAAGGTGAAAAGACCGGCCAAACCCAGCGCTTCATCCTCACTCACGGCTTCTATACTCACTTCAATTTCGTATAGAGGAACGGAGTCCGCCGGCGTTCCGGTTCTTCTTGAAACCTTGAAAAAAAGCCCGGCTATTTCCAACTCAAACGGAAAACCGTACGTTTCCAGAAAAGCGTTGAGTACGGAGTCGGCATCGTTAAGCCAGCCCGCGATAACGGCGTCCTGCTTGAACACGGCGAAACCATCGGGCGCTATAGCGCCCGGCTCAGCCAGCGCGTTAGTCGGCGCAAACGGATCGGCATTGGAAACCAGCGCGTATGCTTTGTTGAAAACCAGCGCCGCCTTATTCGTTTTTGAATACCAGTAGGAAACGGGCGCGACCAGGGACTTCGTTTTTTTCCAGTCTTTTGCAAGCCCCAGTGAAAGATCGGCAAGCCCTTTGGGATATGAACCGCGAGCGAAGATCATAAAAACGGGGGCGTCCGGCATCTCGTCCCCATCCCGCTTGGGATAAAAGGCGGCCGTTATCGCGGTGGTTTTATCCAGCATCAACGCGGCGTCTTTAGCGTTATGCCCATTGAAAGAAAGCAAATCAAGAATGGGGCGGCTCCCTTGCGCGTCAATAGAAAGATATATGTTACCGCCCTTCGCAAGCGGCTCAAATTCGCCCGCATTATCCAGCGTAATAAAAGGGTTTTGAGCCTTCGGCGCTGAACTACAGGCGACAACGAACAAGGCAAGGATTACAGCGCATCCTGTTGTGTAAAAAAACGTCTTCATCATAGCTTCAATTCTTCAAAAACCTCGTCTTATAAACAAAGCATAAAAGCATTAAATAGCAAAGCGACTTCTTCCCCGGACATTGCTCCAGACCGCAGGTTCACCACCTGTTCGCTCTGCTCCGGAGGGTTTGCGAGAAGCGGTTTCGCCAACGCCGGCGTTCCGCTCTCCGAATCGGAATTTTGCCCGATAAAAAGCCGCGCCAAGGAAAACAGCGTTGCGATTCCCTTCGCCTGCTCTTCCGAGAAGATTTCAAGCCGGACGCTTAGCTCATACTGCGCCCCAATTTTATTGACGGCAAAGAATGCGCTTTGCAGGTACAGTTCAATGGGAATTTCAAGCAAATACAGCAGGTTAGTCAAAGAAGCGCCTCCATCCGTTATCCAGCCTGCTAATACCGCGCCCTGCCGGAAAGCGCCGAACTCATCGAGTGGCGTTACCGCCTGCGTTGTACGGGCGAAAGGTTCCGCGTCGGAAACCAGCGCCCATGAATCATCAAGGGCAAGGGACAACGCGCCGGCATCCGATCTCCAATACGGAGCGTTGTTCCATGCGCGAACCTTTTCCCAGTCGGCGCTCGCGGTAAGGGAGAGCGCGGCAAGCGCGTTAGGATAATCCCCTTGACACACGGCGAGAAACCGCCGCCCGGCGTTTCTTGGGTAAAGAGCCGCGGCAATACGGGAGGTTTTGTCCAGTAACAACCCGGTTTGCCCGCCGGTTACATCGCCTATTTTAAGCAAATCCAGCAGGGAACGCGCCTCTTGCGCCTCAAAAGCCATGTACACGCTTGCGCCCGGATCAAGCGCGTCAAACTCGCCGAATGCGTCCAGCGACCGCAAAGGATCCGCGGAACCACGCTCTTTCACGCTCCCTAATGATGTAGCGCACGCCGAGATCGTCATACTAATCAAAATAATAAAAAAAACGGACAACCCTATTCTCATTCTTTTTCGTTTTCACTGCTCCTCTCAAATGTAAAGCCGTTTTCCCTCTACTACGCCTTTTCTATACGCGCCAGCCACTTCTCATCGCCCGCGTCAATTTCTTTCATGCCGTCAACCCGCGACCATTCGGCGGCGGTGGCCAGAGTCTCACTCCGCACGAACTCCGCAAAATGAAGCCACGCCTTGTTCAGCCTGTCCGAGCCAAAAACGTTTAAGCGAATTCTGTCCGTAACCTCAAGCCCCATTTCCTTCCGCTCATTCTGAAGCCCCCGCACAAGATCTCGCGCATCGCCTTCCAGAGAAAGCTCCCCGGATATTTCGGCGTCAAGCCCCACGGTTAAAGCGCCTTCGTTCAACACTTTGAGATGCGCCTTCTCAATGCGCCGGATATCGAGTTTTTCCGTAGTAATGTCGATTTGCCTGCCTCCGATGTCCATGCTCAACACCGCCCCGTCAAGCAGACCCCGCACTTCATGCTGACTCAGGGCGGCGATACGCTCGGCCGCGGCTTTCATATCCTTGCCGAGTTCCTTGCCCAGAACGCGGAAGTTCGCCTTGACCTCGTAGGAAACCAGATCTTCCTCGTTGTCGCGGAAGATCACCTGTTTCACGTTGAGTTCTTCGCGGACGATCTCCTCCATTTCAAGGAGCGCATTCTTCTCATCCGCATCGCCAGCGACAAGCGTAACACTTTTAAGCGGTTGCCTCACCTTAATGTTGTGCGCCGAGCGAAGCGCCCTTCCCATAGACACGGCGCGTTGTACAGCCGCCATCTTGTATTCAAGCGCCGCGTCCTTCCTGTTCCGGCGTATTTTGGGAAAATCCGCGAGGTGTACCGATTCCGGATCAGTTTCGGCGCGTAGATTCCGCCAGATCGCGTCGGTGATAAAGGGCATAAACGGCGCGGCAACCGTGATGAGGGTTTTCAATACATCGTATAATACGCCGTAGGCGTCCCATTTATCCGAGTCG
>JAITAW010000093.1 GCA_031283905.1 Treponema sp.
TCAGGCGGTCAGCAACAGCGGGTCGCTATTGCACGAGCGTTGGCGATGGAGCCCAAGATTATGCTCTTTGACGAGCCGACTTCCGCTCTTGATCCTGAACTGGTAGGAGAGGTGCTTGCCGTGATGAAAAATCTCGCGCAGTTGGGCATGACCATGCTTGTAGTAACGCATGAGATGAGCTTTGCACGGGAAGTGGCCGATAAGGTCGTGTTCATGTTTGACGGCTCAGTTCTTGAAATTAACACGCCCGCAACGATGTTCAGCAAGCCGGACAATGAACGAACGCGCCAGTTTCTCCAAAGCGTACTATAAATAATCTCAACAAACACGGGTGTAGCCAGCCATATACGGGGGGGTATGGCATCGGCTACGCCGTGATGCCGTTGGTAAACTTTTCTCGTCTCCTACAGGGATGCTCTTATAGTCCTACAAGCGATTTACAAATGTGATATCAGCTCTTCAAGTTCTTTGTATTGGAGATATAGGGGCGCTCTATCTGTTGCGTTGTCAAATTCAACAAGTTTGTGGTAGAGTTTTTTTGTATACTCGGCTAAAAGGTTTATATTGGAAGGAAAGGCGTTGACAGCCATATCCATCAGAATCTTGTCGGGCCCGGAAAATTTCGATCTGTGATTTTTTAACACAGGCAAAAGCTGGCGTCGTATTATGGTGATGAAATGACAAAACGCAAGCACTTGCTGATATAGGTCGTCATGATTGGAGCTTTGATAGTCAAAGAGCGAGACATCTCTTTGTGCGAAAGAATCAATAACGTCCCATACCCATTTTTTTATGGGTAATTGAAGCAAAAGGGGCCTCATAAACCGGCTCGCTATGTTCGCCTGATAGTGAGTATTGAGCGATTCAATCAATGCCATAATAGTACTATCACTTGTTTTCATACCTATATCATACTATATATTACCATAGATTGACAAGTGGAAAAAATAAAAATAGAATATATTGTTATGTGTAAGTACCGTGCCGCTAGCATTTCTTCCCTTGTCGTAC
Organism: Treponema sp.; assembly: GCA_031283905.1. GTDB lineage: Bacteria > Spirochaetota > Spirochaetia > Treponematales > Breznakiellaceae > JAIRKH01. Next base: position 1,012 of record JAITAW010000093.1, read on the forward strand.
TGTCCCTGCTTTCCTGTGTGGAACCGGAAAAGGTGCCACTATGGACAGATGTCCCCGAATTCGCCTTGTACGGCGAAGCGTTTAACGCTTCTCAAAGCAAATACAAGGTTGAGACCTGTTATTTTGAATTGACCGCAAAAAAATTAACCTCTACGGTTGAACAACCTGATGTTGTGGTAGGCCGCTGGTTGAAAAGCACGTCAACCAGGCATTTGTTTAAGCCGCTGGATTGGCTCTTAAAAGATAATTCTCTTGACGGCGCCTTCTTTTATCCCAGGTTGCTTGAACTCGGCGTGATTGACAATGAGCAGTACCTTCTGCCGGTATCATTCAATATTCCTGCCCTCGTGTTTGCCCGAGACAACGGCGCTCTTACGATCAATCATTTTACTATTAGTCTTGAAGAAGCGAAAAAACTGGGTAAAGCGTACAATGTTATAAACAAGGGCGCCTATACCAGAATCGGCTTTTCTCCTGATTGGGACGATGAATTTCTTCTTGTAAGCGCGGCGCTTCTTAATGCGGATTTTCGTGAAGGCCCCCCCTTGACGTGGAATACGGAGGCGCTGGAGAAGGCGCTGGAATACGACAAGGCGTGGATACGCGAAGCAAACGGTTCCATACAAACGGTTGATGATTTCACCTTCAAATACTTTGTTGAGCCGTCTGTGAAACTTATCGGACAGGGACGTATACTCTTTTCTTATATGAACAGCTCTGAAATTTTTACGCTTGATTACGATCAACAATCAAATCTTGACTTCCGTTGGCTTGCTGAAAAAGAGCGTATTCCGTTAAGCGAAGACACCGTGTATTATGGTCTTTTTCAACAGGGAAGTCACGGCAAGGGAGCGGAGGCTTTTACGAAGTGGTTCTTTCAACCCGAAACACAGCGCTTATTGCTGGAAAACAATAAAAAGTTGCAGCTTAACACCATCCTTTTCGGTATAGCGGGCGGCTTTTCAGCGATGCGGAATGTTACGGAAGAAGTGTTCCCGCGCTTTTATCCAGGTCTTTTAGGACACATGCCGCCCGCCTCTTTTCTATCGCCGCCGAATATCTTGCCGCAGGACTGGCTTGTGGTAAAGGAACGTGTCGTACTCCCTTATATGCACGACTACATCCGCACGGCTCAAGAGGGTGCGGAGGAAGCGGGATTCGTATCAGTTCAGGCGTTGCGCCCTCTTGCCGACAGGATTACGGATTGGTATAGAATAAACAAATAGGATCAATTCCCGTCCGCTTTCCGCACGTATAGCGGAATGGAGGCGAGTTCTTTGTTATCAACGAAAAGCACAAAATTTATCATGCCGTTATTCTTGAAATTCAAGTTTGAGATGGTAAACAAAAGGTGGGAGACCGCAGTAGCGTTGCCGATCCCATTTACAGACAATGCACCTTGTATGGGATCCATACACATGTCGCCATTAATATCCCTCGTTTCAATCGTAAACTTATGATGGGAAAATTCCCACAAATCAAAGCGAATACGGATCACAACGGAAAGTTGAGAATGTACACATGGAAACGTGCGGGCTATGATGGTGTCAAATGTGCCTACAATCGTTAACTTGCCGTTGTTTTCTTGAGCAAAGTCACAGAAAGAAAATAACTCTATCTTCACCTAAGAAGCCGCCTTCTCCTCTACAGACGTTTCCGGTGGTAATGGGATATAGAGATTAAACACGGTTCCCTTGCCTATTTCACTCTGTATTTTAAGATTTCCTCCCAGATCTTTCACCTTATCATGTACGATGTTCAAACCGATGCCGCGCCCGCCATGAACGGTTTCGGTATCCGCAGTGCTGAATCCCGGAGAGAAGATAGCGTGCAACAGTTTGTTTTTATCCTGGCCTTCGGCTTCGGTCTTAATGAATCCGTTCGCAAGCGCTTTTTGACGAATTTTATCGTAATTAATCCCCCCGCCGTCATCTCTCAATCTTATATGGATCATGTTATTTTCAGCCTTGATGGAAAGGTATATGGTACCGGTTTCATCTTTGCCTTTAGCCACCCTCTCCTCCGGCGATTCAACGCCATGTACCACCGAATTTCTTACAAGCTGCATGAGGACCTCTTTCATTATACGTCGAGGACCGCGCGACATGATGTCTTGATCAACATCAACCACAAATTTGACTTTTTTCTCTAAATCTGCCGATGCCTTTTCACATGCCTTTGTCAACGCTTCAATAAGCACATCATTGTTACTTTTTATTTTTGCGCTACTTCTAAAAGAATTGATCCTTTCCAACGTAACACGGAAATTCTCTTTTTCCTGCATCAATTTTTCTATTTCCAATGTCAAATGAAGCATATCGGAAAACGGTACATCTTCCACTTCCCGCATACGCTTGATATCCGATTCAAGCGCATGCACTTTCCCTCCGAATGTCGCAAGCCCAAGAATGACGGCGTTTGATTTTATGGCATGAACCGATTTATAGACCTCGACCAGACTTTCATGCGGTGTAAGCTCATGGTTCTTGAGAATATTGTCAATTTGCTCGAACTCATAATCCACATCTTCAATAAATTCATCAAACACCTTCGGCTCCACGTTGATAAGCTCAAACAAACTGCGCATTTCTTCCTGCCGTTTCTTTTCCTCTTCCGCAAGTCTTCTTTGCAACTCAATGCGAGCGGTAATATCGTAAATGGAAACCATAACCATGGTTTGCCCATGGCTCCGATCAACGGTAACAAAGTCCGCATGGAGAATTTTCCACTCTTTAGACGCGGCGCTATAATAGCGAAACTCATTCAAAGGATTGATATCGTTCAGCATTTCCTGATCGAATTGCTTTTCGAAGGTCATAACAAAATAATCTTTAATAGCAATCAACTCGCTCGGTGTTACCGATGAGACCAACAAATCAGTGAAGCATATGTCATGGGGGTTTTTCACACCCAATATCCGGGGCAACGCCTTGGAATAATTGTCTTGAATGATAAAATTTCTATCCATAAAGAATATCCCGATATCAAGATTGTCCTTCATAGCGGCAATTTCATCCCGTTCAGCCAAATGCGTCATATCGATCAAGTTGATGAGGATGCCTTTCTCATCAGGCAAATCATCGCCTAACGCCTTGAAATAACGGTGTTCCCCGTTGATCCAGCACTCCCACATTTCTTCGTAATTGCGCGATGTTTTTCTAAGAAGGTCTCCCGCCAGTTCTTTCATCTCCATTGAGGGAAACAGATCAATGACCGGAGAACCTATAACCAATTCGGGGTTCTCAATATTCGCCAACTTCGCAAGGTTACGGCTGATATTCATCACCCTATTCAACTTGTCAACCATCGCAATATAGTTAGGCGTGGTATCCATAAGGGTTTTGAACGAATCTCGGCGCTCAAGCGCGGTTTTAGTCCTTTTGTATAAAACTCCGAAAGCAATGATCAGTGCTAGATCGGCAAGTACCGAACTCGTCCATCCCAATGCCGTTATGGATATTCCTCCATAAAGAATTTTGCCGGAGTCCGCCCCCATGAAAGGAACATCAGAGATTGCCATAATGCCAAGCACCAAATTCTGTACAATGACAAAAAGAAGGGTTTGCATATAGTTGTCATAAAGGCAACTTAAAATGCAGCAAGCTATACAAAGCGGCAAGTAGTATACATCCCAACCCCCTCCTCTTGATTGGATCAATTGCAATACGCTGAGAAAGGCGAAGAAAATGCCGGGCGTCCAAAAAGCCAACTGTTCATAATTACTGAAGGCTCTATATACAATAATAAGTCCACCCAATCCGGTGAGGGTAATAATCACTATTATAAAAAGCGATCCTTGCGCCCTCACACCGGCGCCGTAGATGCAACTCAGCAGTAATATTCCAAGAAACGCGATTACATTGCCAACCCGAAAAGAAAATTTATTCCTATTTTTACCGCTATTACCTTTCATATTTTAGCCTCCAGCTTTGCCATAAGTCAAATTATTGACAGCCACAAACCGTACGGCTGCTGGTTTAACTTCAATGGTGAGGTTGGTATCAAAGAAAATCTCTCCGTCAGCCTGTATTTGCAACGGCAATTCAGAGCGTATTTCAAGTTTCTTTGCCAGAAGCAGTTTACAATTAGACGGAATTTTTCCTTTAAAATAGTTCGGCAAGACGAACAGCGTACCGAGGATGCCCAAAGGTTTAAACAGCAACGTATGCAGAATGCCGTCATCCGGACGCGCCATAGGGGCCGCGCTTTTGTTGCCGCCATAACAAGGTCCGTTTGCAATATTTATGCCACTGTATTCCCCGCTGAAGTCTACGTTATCAATGACGATGTTGTACTGCTGGCGCAAAACAACATGGTCAAATAAGGCGGTCATACTGCTTATGGTAAACAAAAAGTTATACAGAAAGGTAAAACGGTTGAGTAACCCTGAGTGCTTTCTACTAAAGTTATTCATGTTGACAACCGCAAGCGATTCCATTCCAATAGTGAGCGTGTTGATCGCGTAGTTACTGCCGAAGGCGATGACATCTGTAGGCAGGGCATTCGCGGAAACCAACGCTCCTATGTCCCTGAAAAACTGCATTTTGTCCGCACCAAACACACGAAGAAAATCATTGGTTTTTCCATAAGGAACCGCCGCCAGTTCCATATTGGGAAGTCCTACAATGCCATTCAGACAATCAAAAAGAATTCCATCGCCACCTACGGCATAGACGCGCACCGTCTCGTTTTCGTCAGCCATCGTCACTTCTCTTTTTATAATGCCGATGGCATCGCGGGGAAAATGTGAAATCTGAATAGAAAAGTGAGGTCTTTCCTGTTTTCTGAAAAACTGCCCAATGGTATCAATAATATAATCCATCTGTGTTTTTTGAGCAAACGACTTGGGATTAAAAACAAAGACATGCTTCATGGTGTCTCGCCGGTTACAGTACTATTTCTATCGCAACTAAGAGGGTGAATATATCGTCCTCGAAGACTTTAAACGGTATACACAGAATCCGCGTCTGAGTGCCGGGCCACCTGATTGCATGTCCTTGCCCCTGAACAATAGTAGGAAGAGAAATAATCATTTTCATGCTTTCCTCAAGCCTCTGTTTTACGTTTCCCGCGATGATGTTGACAATTTCGCCAACCGCATCGGACACATCGTCATCCATCTCCGCATGGGAGTCGCCGGTAAGCAGGTCGGTGAGCTTAATAGCCAGTTTTTGATGCATGGAGACAATCACCGCCCCTCGCGCTTCACCGGTAAGTCCGATAACCGCCGAAATATCATTACCGACAATAGAATCTTTTTCCAAAAAGTACGGCGTCTTCGCGCTTACTTCTATGTTTATGAAATCTTTAAAGACATTTAAACACACATCAACAAACGGTTTAATATACTGTTCCATAATTTCCCCCTTTACTTATTCTCTATTTATTGGCATAGAGAATTTTCGACACTTTTTCTTTGAAAATTTGAGAATTCACCGGTTTTGTAAGATAATCCGTGGCTCCATTTTTCAAAGCTTCAATGACATTGTACTTGGCTGACTCACTCGTTACCATAACAATAGGAAGAGACTTGTACTTGTCCAGCGCCCGCACCCTTTTCAGGAAATCTATTCCCGATAATTTAGGCATGTTCCAATCCAACAACACCAGATTAACCGAACACATGCTCAGTTGTTCCAGCGCGTCTTCTCCATCACTCGCTTCAATAAAACTACACGTAAGTTGCATATCGGAAAACATACCTTTTACCGTATTTCTCATGATTCGAGAGTCATCCACTATCAAAACCGTTAAATCAATCGCCATATGAACTCCTTTTACAAACATTCACAAAAAATCTACGCTCACTACAGAGCTTTTTTTGAAGGCTTGGAGGAATCACGGACTAAAGCCCGCTCTTCCACTTACATCTAAGCAACTTTTTCATAACCTGCCGGTTATCAGGCGCGTCTTGAAAAAGCCACTATAATGCTTCATTCCTAGTATAACCCATCTTCTCAAAAAAGAAAGTGTTTTTTTATATAATTTACAAATTTATTTTGGCGGTTTCACCTCCCTCAAAAGATACGACCTTGTTTCTGCCTGAGTTTTTCGCCTGATAAAGCGCCTGATCCGCCTGATTGATGAGTTTTTCTATAAACGTATCATTTACACCGCCTTTGATATCCTCGTCCTCAATAGAGGTGACGCCGAAACTCGCCGTTATGAAAGCGGGTCCCGTCTCAAGCTGTACCGGCGAGGTTTCAAGCATTCTCCTAAACCGCTCGGCAATGGCAATACCGGTTTTTTTGCCCGCATTGTCAAAAAAGAAGAGAAACTCTTCGCCGCCATAACGTCCAAGAAAATCGTTCTTTCTTATAGACGCGCTTATCAATGTCACCAGATGGCGCAACGCCTTGTCGCCCGCTACATGCCCATACTTGTCGTTAAATTTCTTAAAAAAATCAATATCCATCATCACAACACCACACGGCGTGTGATTCCTCATGTTTTTCTCTATTCCAATGAGAAGCTGCTCCATAAAAGCCCGGCGGTTTATGGCGCCGGTAAGCGGATCGTGATTCGCCAGGTACTGAAGGTGAGTTTCTCTCTCCTTAAACACCATCTTCTCAGACTTCATGCCGGAAAGTATTTTCCGTATGGATATGAGTTCCTTGTAAAGTTCACGGAATTCCGGTATGCCGGCGAATTCCTCATCAAGCTCAGGAGGAGGATCGTCTTGCAATAGTCTTAGAATATATTTCAGCATTTTATCTGCCATAGCGTATATTATAGCTCAAAACGATAAAAAGTTCTACCTACCCAGACAGCGCAACCAACTTTTCCCTGATAAATTCGCTTTTTTCTTTGAGGCCGATAGTTCCGGTCGCGAGCGTCACGACATTCGCCTGCTTGGGATCGAGTTTCACCTTGCCGCCGGACTCCTTCATAAGCCGGATAAGCCGATCCACGCTCAGCTTCGCCACTTTGCTGAACGTGATCCGCGCAAGCCCCGCCCTTTCCCGTAGCGAGGAAACGCCGAGTTCGCGGCAGATGATGCGTATTTCGGCAAGGGAGAGAAGGCTCAACACCTCGTCGGGCAGAGGTCCAAAGCGGTCGAACAACTCGTCAATGATGCGGTCTTTGTCGGCTTTTTCCCGTACCGCGGCGATCTTTTTGTAGAATTCCATTTTGGTTTGGGCGGAATCAATGTACGAATCCGGAATAAAGCCCGAATACTCAAGCTCAAGCAGGGTTTCGCTTTCGCTTTCATACTCCGCGTTCTCAAGCCGTTGCACCGCCTCGTCTAAAAGCCGCATGTACATGTCGAAGCCCACCGAGTAGATGTCTCCGCTCTGTTCCTTGCCTAAAAGATTGCCCGCGCCCCGTATTTCCATGTCTTTCATGGCGATTTTAAAGCCGGATCCAAGCTCCGTAAAGTCAGAAATGGCTTGCAGCCGTTTCATGGCGGTTTCACTCGGCGATGTGTTTTTGGGATAGAAGAGGTAGGCGTACGCAAGCCGGTCGGAACGCCCCACTCTGCCACGCAGTTGGTAGAGTTGGGATACGCCGTATTTGTCCGCCCGATCTATGATGATAGTGTTCACATTCGGAATGTCGATGCCGTTCTCAATGATGGTGGTTGATACAAGCACATGAAAGCCTCCGTGAATGAACCGGTGCATGACATCTTCCAGTTCATGCGACTCCATCTGTCCATGAGCCGTATCGATCAGCACTTCCGGCGCGAGCCGTTCCAGATGTATCCGTACATCGCGTAAATTCTCTATTTTATTGTGGAGGAAAAACACCTGTCCGCCGCGTTTGACCTCGCGCCGGATTGCGTCAACTATCATCTCCTCGTTGTATTCGTCTATGACGGTCTCTATCGGCAACCTGTCGCGTGGCGGCGTGGCGAGCAGGCTCATGTCCCGTATCTTGAGAAGGCTCATGTGCAGCGTGCGCGGAATGGGAGTCGCGGACAGCGTGAGGCAGTCAACGTTGGTCTTGAGTTCTTTGAGCTTCTCTTTGTCTTTAACCCCAAAGCGCTGCTCCTCGTCAACCACAATAAGCCCCAGTCTTTTGAAGCGGACGTCTTTCTGAATGACGCGATGCGTACCAACCAGAAGATCGATCTCGCCTTTTCCAACTTGTTCAAGAATTTCCCGCGTGTTTTTTCTGTCCACAAACCGCGAAAGCATGGCTATTTTCACCGGAAACCGCGAGAAACGCTCCTTGAAATTTTCAAAATGTTGTTCCGCAAGCACGGTAGTCGGCGCGAGAAACACCGCCTGTTTGCCCGCCAGGATCGCCTTAAAGCAGGCGCGTACCGCGACTTCAGTCTTGCCATAGCCCACGTCTCCGCATACGAGCCTGTCCATCGGCGCGGGACTTTCCATATCCGCTTTGATCTCCTCAACACACCGCAACTGATCTTCGGTCTCGTCAAACGGAAAGGAGGCTTCAAACATAGTCTGCCATTCGGTGTCCCGCGGAAACGCGAAGCCCACGGACGCCTTGCGCTTGGAGTACAGATCGATAAGTTTTCGCGCCAGATCCTCGGCGGCTTTCTTTACACGGTTTTTGCGGTTTTCCCATGATTTTGATCCGATGGCGTCGAGCCTCGGCGCTTCGCCCTGATTTCCGATGTACCGCTGCACAAGATTCACTTGTTCAATCGGCACAAAAATCGTTTCCTCATCCGCATACTCGATTTTGATATAGTCCCGTTCATGCCCCAGCGCGCGGATTCGGTCGATGCCCTTGAAAAGCCCGATCCCGTAGTTGATGTGAACCACATAATCGCCGGGCGTGAGATCGACAAACGTGTCGATGGCAACGCTCCGCGCCGTTTTCAGCGAACGGGGCGGCTGTCTGCGGGAATACCCGCGGGAGTATCCGGTGCGTCCAAAAATCTCGTTTTCCTGAACCAGCATGAATTTGCAGCCGCTCAGGGCGAACCCTGAGGAGACGGGGAGGGTTATGACTTGAAAGGAAGACGGGGCGCGGCGGTCCGCGCCGCCATCCCTCCCGCGCCGTTTTTCCCGCCCGGCTTTTTCTTCACTTTCCGCGTCTCGCCCATTCCCCACTATGCTCCGTATCCTGTCAGCCTGCACATCACTTTCCGTGGCAATCGTTATTTCCCAGCCGTCTTTCCCAAGAGCGCCGAATTCTTCTTTCAGGTAATTGATGTTGCCGAAAAAACTTCGCGGCGGGTCCGCTTCCGCGGAAAGGCGCGGCGCGGCGCACAGCGCGGCGTCCTTTCCAAAGCGCTTCAAGCCCATGAATGATACGCTCCGCCCCGCCTGTTTCTCAAGCGCACCGAAACCAAGCAGGGCGCGTTCCGGCTTTGGAACCTCCCGTTCCCGTCTCGCTTTGAGATAAAAGCTCTCGTACTCCCGCATAAGGCTTTCTTCCGCGTTGACAAGCCGTTCTTTGTCAAAGAAATACACAACGCCGTCTTTTACATAGTCAAGGAGCGTAGCGGTTTTCTCAAAAGCAAGGGGAAAAAGCATTTCTTCACCGGCGGCAGTACGTTTTGCGATGAGTTCTTCCACGATTGACCCGCCGCCGCCGGAAAACTCATCGAACAGCGCGAGATTGGCGCTCAAGGCGTCAATACGGTCGTCCGTCCAGACGACTTCTTTGAACGGGCGCGCGATCAGCGCCGCCGTCTTTTCTCCGCCGCTCTGATCCTCCGGGTTAAATTTTTTGATGGATTCGATCACGTCAAAATCGAAAAGCACCCGGTACGCGTCATCATCGCCGGGCATAAACACATCCAGCACCTCGCCGCGCAACGCGAATTCCCCATGAGCCTGCACTTTCGGCGTCCGCGTGTAGCCGTACTCCGCCAATTTCCCGGCGGCCTCCATCGTGTTGACCCTTTCTCCGGTTCTGAAAATCAGGGACAGGCTTTTAAGGTACTCAGGCGGCGGTACCGGCGTAAGGAACGCCCGTTCCGGCGCGATGACGCATCCCGCTTGCGCCCGGGCCATTTCGGACAGCACTTTTGCTCGTTCCCCGAACACGGGGGCAAAAGGGGCAAGGGGCCTGTACGCGATGGATTCCCACCACGGCAGTATCAACGCCCCGATGCCCAGGGCTTCAAGATTTGCCGCCAGATCCATCGCGTCAAATTCCGTGGGAACAACGGCCAGAGACGTGTGGGGCAAAGGCTCTTCTTTCATAAACAGGGCGAGCAGAAAAGCCGGAAGAACGCCTTCCGCTTTTTCTATTTCCAGGGGGAAGCGCGCATTTTTATATGCCTTTATAATAGAAGAAACCGCGCCAGATTCTTGTATCTTTTTCAGAATAGGGGCTATGGACATAAAAACCTGCCGAAATTAATGGTTTGACACTCTGAGAAAGCCTCCGGTGTCATACACGCCTAATGACGGTACCGGTAGTATACGTTGTTATGATAAAAAAATCTATTACGTACAGGGCTTCACGCAACGCGCTTTATGCGTAAGCCGGTGATGGCGTAAGAGAATCCTCTCTGACTTTCATGTATATAACGGCTTGTAACTACAAGCCTACAAACGTTCCACTATTGTTACGCAACACGGCGCCGGTCAAGACTGGTTTCGATGTATGGATAGCCGCCGCGTATTCCAGAAAGTAACGATGTACGTTTCATACCTCCTAAAGGAAAGAGAACCAAGCGCGTTGCCGCTCCGTCCCTACCGGCGGCATACCGACAATTGGAATTCTCCGGAAGTGATGGACAGTAGGTTAAGCGGCGTTACAATGTGTTAATGCTATCGGTATAGCATAGCCGGGCATCGAATGTCTACGGCGCTTATTATAATATAGTTCTATATACTCAAATACCGCAAGCCTCCCTTCCGGCTTATCCGCTTCCGCTTTTAACGTCTTGAAAAAACTCTCCGCGCAGGCCTTGTCCCAACGGTTCCCTTTCCCGCTCATACTCACCCGCAGACACCGCGCCAAAAGCGCCTCCCGAAATTCTTTACCGCGCTACTGTAGGCCCCGGTCTCAATGAAAGCGTAACCTCTCCACTCCTATGACAACGGGCTGGAAAACGCCCCGCATGGACTTACGAACGGTGAGCTTGGTGTAAAATCATATTTCTGTAAACCCTACCACGTCCGGGAAAAAGGGAGCATAGAAAACCGCAACGGGATATTGAGATATATTTCCCAAGCGACACGATTGACACTTGACGACACGGAAAAAGATAGATGTAGTGAGTAAGATAAACGCGATGCCGATGAAGTGTTTGGGTTTTAAAACCCCTGCAGAGGTTTTTGTCGAATGCGGCGGTGTTGCACTTGCCTGTTGAATCCGTGGTCCACAAAGCAATATAGTGTGATTAACAGAGTCTCGTTCATATCACCCATCTCCTTGAGGTTTTGTGTACGTGACATAATCTTATCAGGAGGCGGGTGTTCTTTCTTCTTCATCGTAAAAACTCGACATTCGGCCTTGAATATTATTTTCGCGGGACAGGACCGAACCGAATTCGACAAAAAATTTAACGTCTATAAATTGGGGAATTATCATAAACAGACACAACACGATACGAACCTATTTGCAAGCCGCGATAAACTTCAAGATGTATTCAGCGGGATATCCGAAATTTCTCCAGCCTACAATGAATATGAGTATATGACGAACTTGAACGCAGTTATGGCCACATTGAAGCAAAGATTGTATAACAAAATTAACGTTGCCGCCGTTACAAATGAATGTCTGCTTAATCAAATAGGGGAAGATATTCCGCAGTTCCAGGCAATGGCAGACGACCTTGCAGATATTGGTATCAATACCGATATCAGTTATACTTGGGCCGAAGTTTCACAAGAAACTCAAAAAACCGGCGTCTTAATGGCGAATTTTAACACGCAATCGGTGAAACAGAAAAAAGAACAAACCAACACAAGGGTTGGAAATTTGCTTACGCACTTTAACCTCGCATTTATCAAGGGACGGGAAGAAGTCGCGGAGGCATAAACGGTTGTTACAATCTTAGATAAATTTTGTAAGCATTATTTGTAAACATTATAAAAATTATTGGAGTATTACGCATTTCAGCGAAGCGGGCGTAATTCCGCAAGAACCGGGAAACCGGCCCGTGGAATTGCACCCGTTACTTTACGGCGCGGCTCCTGCCTTTGCCGGTTTCCCGCGCGCGGCCACATGGAACCGGGCAAGCTAGCAACCTGTTGCGCTTGTAGATTATCGTGGCTGCTTTGGCAGTTTGCAAAGTAAAAATGCACTTTCGTGCATTTTTTATTCGATTTTATGCGCGAAGCGCAACAAACTACTAGAAGCTAGATAAAAATTACCTGTTCCACACGGCTATCGCGTTGGAACGCACGAGCAAATCCTCAACGGGAAGCTTCACGGGGCATACCTCGTGGCAGGAAAGCGATTGACTGCAACCGTTCCAGTATCGCTTTCTATATTCCGCGGCCATCTCTTTGCGGTGTTCCCCATGACCGCTCTGCTCGAATATCCGGTAGGCGTTTACGGACAGCGCCGCCCCGCAGAAGTCTTCGCCGCATACAAAGTTCGGGCAGACTTCGAGGCAGCATCCGCACATCAAGCACCTCGCCGACTGGTATAACGCTTCGTGTCTCCTTTCCGGCAACGAAGCCTTATCTTCAAGCCACAATCCCGCCTCTTTGCAGTGCTTGAACAACACGCTCCTGTCCACGATCAGGTCGGACACGATGGGAAATTTGGCGAGCGGTTCCAGGGTGATTCTCCGCTTTGGGAAATCCCTCAAAAATTGTGAACACGCGAGTTTTGGCGCTCCGTTGATTCGCATCGCACAGGCGCCGCATTTGCGCTGTAGGCAACTGCATTCCCAGAAGATCGGCTCCGCCGTCTTCCCGTCCGCGTCAACGAGCGGCGTTCTGCTGTTCAGCTCCTCCAATACGGCGGCAATAGCCGCCTCGCCATCGTCCTCCACGATGAAGGATTGCAGATACGGCGGAGAATTCGGGGATTCTTGACGTTTGACTTGAATGATAAACTCCATAACTTCACCGCCTTTCGGGTATATTTTCAAACCGCACGGATATGTTCCTTCCGTCATAGGATACAACGGTGGTTTTTCGAAACGCCGCATCGTTCTCATCAGGATAGTCCTTTCGGAAATGCGCGCCGCGGCTTTCCTTCCGCAAAAGCGCGCCCGCCAAGATCGCCCGCCCCAACAGCGGTATGTCGCCTCGCAATTCTTCGAGCGCGGCGATCCCGGCTTCCATCCCCGCACGATCACGGGCGATGCCGAGCGCGCTCCGCACCGCGTTTTGCGCCGCGGGACTGGCCGAAGCATCCGGTTCCGCGTCGGCGGGGATGAACGCGCCGACGTTCCCGGGTCGTCCGTCCGACATGACTGATTCCGCCGCCCTCATGCCGCCGTAGATTGCCCCCAAAAGCGAGTTCCCTCCGAGCCTGTTTGCGCCGTGGTATTGGCAGCAAGACTCTCCGGCGGCATACAGACCCGGCAGGGCGGTCCGGTGGCGCTCGTCAACCTGAATCCCGCCCATGAAGTAGTGGACGCCGGGCGCGACCGGTACCGGCTCTTTTCGCGGGTCGAGCCGCAAATACTCAAGGCAATCCTCAAGCGTGTCGGACAGGCGCGTCCGGAAAACGCTGCCGGACAGCCCCGTCATATCAAGATAAGCTTGTTCCGCGCCGAGCGCCCACATCTCGCGGGAGACAACGTCCCGAGGGGCAAGATTGCCAAACTCCGGATGTTTATCCTCCATGAAGTAGTACGGTTTCCCGCCGCGCAGGACAAACAGCCGCCCTCCCTCGCCGCGGGCCGCTTCGCTGATGAGAAGCCGCTTGCCCGGTATGCTCACGGTCGTCGGGTGGTACTGGACAAATTCGCCGTTGGCGACAGGGACGCCCATCCGGAACAGCGCCGCCGTCACTGCGCCGGTGTTGTCCGAAGATCCCGTCGTGCATCCGAAAATTCCGTGCATGCCGCCGGTGGAAATAACGACACAGCCGCGCAGGTGTAGCGGCTCGCCGGAAAACGTATCCCGGACAACGCAGCCTGTACAGCCGTTGCCGTCCCGCAGCAAACCCGCGAAAACATGGCGGTCATAGCGCGTGATTAACCCCCGCGCCTCGTACTTGCGGACTTCCTGAATCACCGCGCTCATGAGTTGCTTTCCCGTCCCGCTCCGCGCGAAGGCCGTTCTCTTGATCTTTTGCCCGCCGAAATAGCGCAGTTCTGGCTTGCCGTCCCGCATGTTGAACAACGCGCCGAGTTCAACCAGGCGGCGCAGGATCCCCGGCGCGGCTTCCGTCAATCCCCTGACGGCGTTCGGATCGGCAAGGAAGCGCCCCGCTTTCAGAGTGTCATCGTAATGGTTCCGGACATCATCGTCCCAGCCGAGTGCGGCGTTAATCCCGCCCTCCGCCATCACGGACTGCGCCCGTTCGCTCGGCCTGAGAGAGACGAGCGCGGCCTCGAAACCCTGTTCCGCTACCGTAAGCGCGGCGGACAGCCCTGCAAGTCCCGCACCGACCACAACAATCCGCCCGCTCATAACAGTATCCCCGCATAATAACAGACCACAGCGGTAGTGCAGAAAAGCAAAAACACCGACAAGGCAAAGAAGACGCTTATTTTATATTTCTTGTAGCCCGGTATGCCGAAGGAGATAAACAGCGGGCGGATGTTGATGAAAATGTGCGTGAACAGCGAAGCGCCGAGCAACAGTTGAACCGCAAGCCGCATGGTTGTGAATTCATACAAAACGTATCCCTTCGCCGTCATATGGCCGAACAGTCCAAAATGGAAAAACACGAGGACGAGAATGCACAGGCCGCTGATCCGCCGCGCCCAAAAGAGCGCGTTCTCCCGTAGATACCACTTGCCGGATATTTGGCCGCTTTTGACTGCCTTGACCGTGAAGGCCGTGCAAAATATGACGTGCAACATGATCAGCCCGAAGCCAACCCAGGCGATCCATTTACCCATGCTCCTGCTCAGACCGAGGAGCGTGAGGCCGCCTATTACTCCGTGAATCAGCATAATGACAATTAAGACGGCCGAGAGAACGGCGTTCCATTTTCGCATCACTTAGGTACCCTTTACCGGAATCGCGATAGCCTTCCCCGCAAGGAGGCGAAGAAACGACATTGTTTCGCTGTATGCGTTTATCCCGGTTCCCGCAAAAGAATAGCCTCTTGTCCGGTTTTCGTCAATCTCTGCGCTCCGCAAAACCAGCGCGTCTTTCATGAGGGCGGCGCGGCCCCCGGGCTGTTCCCCGCCTAATACGCCGGCAAACGCGCCGGTGATTATTGACCTAGGAATCACTTCTTGAGCAAACAATGAAACGCCCAAAAATACCGCCGGAAATGACCCTAAAATCTTTTTTTTCATAAATCGATTCCTCTTTCTGAGAAATTTTGATTTTTATGCCGTTTAACCTTCCGGCGGTAAAACGCCGATAGTACAGAAATACGCCGGGCGCAAGACGGTTTACACTGTCTTACGCCCGCGTATATAGACAACATGTCAAACAAATCTAGGCGTTCAACCGCTTTTCAATAGCGTCAAGTTCGCTGTACAGCTCTTTCGGAAGTTTCGCGCCGAATTTGGGATAGTGG
>JAITAW010000139.1 GCA_031283905.1 Treponema sp.
ATTTCTTCATATAAGAAATCCTCCTGTAATTTGACAAGAGAGGATAATTCACAATTATTTGTCTTGTTTGCCCGCAACAGGACCGGGGAGGGGCGGCGTACGGCGAAGCGGCGCGGCGTAAAAAGCGCTTGAAAGGAGGGGCGTTTGTGGTAGTATACGGGACTGTTGGACGAGCAAGCCCGCTTGCGGCGAGCTATGGTAAGACTTGATTTTTTTACAGAATGCGCTACTATTTACTCCATGAGGAGATGACATGATTCGGACAATCTTTACTCCAGACAGCGAACAGATAACGCTCCCAATCCCCAAAAAATACGTCGGGGCTGAATTGGAAATAATCATTTTTCCCCTTAAACACGATTCTCCGGCAGCCGGTTTGCAAAAAAAACCTGTGTTTGGCTGCGCCAAGGGGCAATTTAAGATGGCGGATGATTTTGACGCTCCATTAGATGATTTTATAGAGTATAGGTGAAATGGATTTGCTTTTGGATACCCATACGCTCATCTGGTTTTTCAACGGCGACTTGTTGCTGTCGGAAGGCGCAAAGCGGGCGATTGTTGAAACGCGGCACCGGAAATTTGTCAGTATGGCTTCTGTTTGGGAAGTCGCCATTAAAATCAGCCTGAATAAACTTGCTTTTGACGGCAAGACGCGAGGGTTTCTGGAGTTGATTGACAATAACGGGTTTGAATTGCTCGTCATTGATAAAGAATATATGTTAGAAGTGGAAAATCTTCCTTTCATTCATAGGGATCCCTTTGACAGATTGCTCGTTGCAACCGCTATTTCAGAAAAGATGCATATTGTTACGGTTGACGCAAACATTCAAAAATACCCCGTCAATTGTATTTGGTAGCGCGTGTTGCGGAAATTCGCGGGCTTTATTCGCGGCACAGTCTGGCGTCTCCGCACAATTTCCGTCCGCCCCAAGGTGAAGCGTCCGCGCATTCCGATGAACCTCCCCGCCTTTCAGGGTGGGGGAGGCGGAGCGGGGGATATACGCGGCGGAGGGGTACAAGAAGAGAGCGAGAAGCGGCTGAAGGAGCCGTATATGGGGGCGTATCTGTATGCGGTGCTGGAGGCGAACGCTGAAATATTGAAGGAGGTAGGAAAGATGAAGAGGTATACGTTGGAGAAGTTTTCGGAGGAAGCGGGTTTAGCGGCGAAGTGGCGGAACCAGGGCCTGGAGAGAGGCATAGAGAGAGTGGCGAAGGCTATGTTGAGGAAAGGGCCGGCGTTAGAAATCATACGGGAAAGCACGGGCTTGGCACTGGAAGAGATCAAGCGGCTGGAACGGGAGACAGCCTTGTGAATGAGAAGGCGGCGGAGCGTAACGCCCGCCGGTCTTATGTCCGCCGCTATTGGAGGCGGGAGAGGCGGAGCGGCCCGACCCCGCCAAAACTCCCGCTCCCCGCACCCTCGGCGGGAAGCGCCTCTTGGGGCGCGGTATAAACCCAAAAGGGCTATGCCCTAGAGTATCTTTCATTCCAATAAGGAATTATCTTCATTCCGGCGAGAGGGGCTTTCACTATAGTTAAGGAAGTTTACCGGTGAAGGCCGGCAAGGCCGTTGCCGTGGTTTTTTGCCGGCGTTGCCGATCTCAACCGCCGGCAACGGCGCGTCTCTTAGGGCGGGTATTAAACCGGATTTTCAAATAAGGCGGGAAAGCGGGAACGGACCGTTTGAGGACGCCGCCATACGCGGGCCAGCCTTCGCCGTCCGCTCTCCCGATAAAAACGTTTTCACCGGTTCCGTTTGTATTTTTTCTAAATTCCAAAAGCAGGCTACCCGAAAGGATAGCCTGCTATACATACGAATTAAAACCATTAGAACCGGAAGCGTTAGAAAGCGACCTGCAACCCGACGGGAATGCTCCACTTGATAATGAGGTCATCACCGGCAGTTTTCGTCCCGTCGCTAGACAGTTGGAAACCGGCATAGAACGTGCCGCCGCCTACCGTTTTGGTGATGTAGGGGTTGAGATACCAGCCGAAAATCGCCTCAGCCCCAGGAGCGTCTTCCGCCGCCGTGTATTCCAAGCCCAGATTTACAAAAATTTTGAGAATGCTTAGATCGAAGTAGGGCATAAGATCGAAACCAAGGTGGAAGGGATCGTCTATGGTGGTACCGCTCTGCTCCTTACTGCCGGCGAATGTCGCCGCGAGCCGCGCCTTGACGCCGAAGGTATCGGAAACCGCGTACGCTACGCCGAACCCGGCCCCTATCGGGGTGTTATAGGTAGCGTCGCCGATTCCCGGGAATTCCGTGGTTACGGGCAAGGTGTATTTGAGACCGATGTTCAGCGACAGGTTCTCAACGGCGGTCAGGAAGAACTGGCCGTAGATGGCATTAGCGGATATAGATACATCGAAGTCAGTCGGATCATCCTTCTTCGGAGTAACCGTAATCTCGTTGTTGCTGCCGGTAAAGGTTACGGCTATCTCGCCGATGCCGGAGATGGCGTAGACCGCCTGCGCGTGTATGTGGTTGTATTGTCTGGCCGCTTCTGCATATACACCAGCAGTCGGAGCAGTATAGGGGATGGCCAGATTGATGGCGAGTCCGTCTATGGGTTTGATGGACAGGGTGGCTCCGAGAACGTCGAAACCGGCGTACGCCCATGCGTTGCGGGTGAAACCGTAACCGTTGTACGCGACATAATCCTCCGCGTCATTCGCATGAAAACCCCAGCCTACCACATAATTGACGCCGAACTGCCCGTTCCCGTCTTGACCAAGCGTCAATCTGAGTTGGGAAATAGGCTGCCACCATCCAAACAGGCGGGCGTTGAATGCCGCGCCGTCCGGGCCACCCTGCACGCGGGCAAGCCCGCCGAAGGTGCCTTCATCATTTGAAAAAGTCGCCCACAGCCTCCCCTGAGTGAGAGAGTGTCCCGCCGTAATATCGGAATCTTCCTGCGTGCTGCCGCCGATTACCTGCACGCCTTCCAAAACACTCCCGCTTATCGTAACTTCAGCAAACAAATTACCCGCCGCGAGGGCGAAAGCTAAAAACGCAATAAAAAATTTCTTCATATAAGAAATCCTCCTGTAATTTGACAAGAGAGGATA
>JAITAW010000207.1 GCA_031283905.1 Treponema sp.
CCCTGCCTCTGTCCGCTTCCCCTTGGCTAAAACTGTTCAACGAAAGCCTTGCCCTGCTTTGGGCATGGGGCATTTCCCCAAGGCTTTAGCGCTGTATTCTTTTGCCAATTCCGCCTGAAAATGCCCTGTTAAGACGATGGTACTGTTACACCGGTTCATTTAATTTCCCCGTAAAACGCCGGTATTTACGCCGGCGGCGTTTCCGGCGTTCCCGCCAAGACTTCAAAAGCGATGTCCTCAAGGCTCTGTTTGAGGCCGGTGCTTGGTAAAAAGACCAATTTCACGCCCTTAACGTGGCGGGCCTTAAGTTCTTCAGGTGTTGCTGCGCCTTCACTGGAAACAGATATACGGAAGGAGCCGAAACCTTCAAGGTTCACCAACTGCCCCAGTTTGAGGAATGTCGGCAAAACCTCCACCAAATTGGAAAGAACGCTCTGCACGTCTCCCAAAGAAAGGGCGGAACGTCCCTTGATTTCCTTTGCGATTGCCTGAATTCCCACAGTTCCCGATTTTTTCTGGGTGAAATACCATTTTGCCTGGGTCATATCCTGTGGGTTTTTCCGCAGGACTTTTCGTAGCCAAAGGGCCATAAATTCCTCCGTAAGGGGTTAAGATAGGGCATTGTAGCACATAGTTCATTCATGTATGGCACAGGGATACGATAAAAACGGCTAGTTTGCAAAAAACTAAGCGTCCGTTTCAACAAACTAAACATCTATTTATAAAAATTAAACGTTCATTTTTAAAAACCAAACGTCTATTTTAAAGAATTAAACGACCATTTAGAAAAATAAAGCATCCGTTTTAAAAAACTAAACATCTGTTTCAAAACACCAAACAGTTATTCTTTAAATTAAACGTCTATTTTTTAAAATCAAGCATTCAGTTTTGAAAAATGAGCGTCCGTTTTAGAAAAATAAATCTCTGTTTTTGCAAACTGACATGGTGGAGATCGCCCGGTTCTTCATGAACTTTACCCAAAAAGAATCCTGCGGCAAGTGCATCCCCTGCCGGGAAGGAACCAAGCGGATGCTGGAGATTCTGAAACGCATGGTGGAAGGAAAGGGCCGGGATGGAGATATAGAGCTGCTTCTCAGCCTGGGGGATACGATTTCCAGTACGGCCCTCTGCGGCCTTGGGAAGACCGCGCCCAATCCGGTAATAAGCGCCATCCAGCGGTTCCGTAAGGAATACGAAGCCCACATCTACGATAAACGCTGCCCTGCAGGAAGCTGTAAGCACCTCGCCCGAATTGGTATTGATAAAGAAACCTGTAAAGGCTGTACCAAAATGCGCCAAGGCCTGTCCTGTAGGGGCTATTAGCGGTAAGCCTAAGGCCCCCAATGAAATCGATGAACAGAAGTGTATTAAGTGCAGGGCTTGTATCGAGACCTGTCCATGCAAACTGGCAAGGGCAATAGCCCCGTTGGTTGTTATATTGATAATATATTTCCGGTTAAACCGGTCGGCCCATACGCCGCCAAAGGGTGAAATAAAAAACATGGGGAGAAACCCGGCAACGGTAAAAAGGGTCATCATGGTTCCCGACTGGGTTTTAAGAGTTATATGCCACATGATCGCGTATTGCACGACCATTGTGCCGAAAAACGATAAAGCCTGCCCGGTCAGAAATAATAGGGTATTCTTTTTCCAGTGGATGCGCATAGTAGTTCTTTATACCGTTTTTATTTTATAAAAGTCAATAGGAGAAAATTTCAGGCCCCATGGAGGGCGCCTGCGGCGGCTTATTCGGGGCAAAAAAATTTCGCAACGGAGTGGGCCACCCTGCACAACACTGTGCGGTCGCTCTGCACAATACGCCGCGCTTGAAGTACGCCGTAGTTTAGTAACAGGCTTGCCGCTTATCCTTTAATACGGTACACGCCCTGATGTTCGCATACTATCGCATCCTTTTGCAACCCGTCAAGCGCGCGGTACAGTTCCTGTTTTTGGGCCGCAGTTTTGCGCAACAAGGACTCTATGGTGGAAGCGCCGTCCCGTGCAAGCGTTCGGACAATGCCTCCTCGAATCTGCCGGAGCGAGCCTTCAAATTTGGATTGTTTTGAATAATGGGCGCTTCTGCGATTCAGATTTACATGCAGCTTCTTGAGATTCGCCCCATAATCCATGAGCGCCCAATACCAGAGGCGGGGGTCTTTCCTGGTCTTCTCATCAAGAGCGGACTCAAGTATGGAAGAAATCTCACGGTCGGAAATGACCGATTCCGATGCGGGGGCATTATAAGAAAAATAGAAAAAAGAGATCACTGCGGACCGGATGTTGGTCTCAATAAAGACGGACGGGTAGTTGTAGGCGAAACAGGCTATGGCGCCGGCCGTGTACGCGCCCACCCCTGGCAAAGAACAGAGAATGTCCGGTGTTTCAGGAACATGCCCCGCGTAATCCCCGGTGATGATACGGGCGCAGTCTTTTAAGAAGCGGCAGCGCCTGTTGTAGCCAAGCCCCACCCATTCGGAGAGGGCTTCTTCCAAAGAAGCGTTATGCAAGGTTTCCGGCGAGGGCCATCGCAGCATCCATCGCTCAAAATACGGGATCACCCGCTCGGTCTGCGTCTGTTGCAACATAAATTCGGAGACCAGTACGCCCCACGGCGTCGTATTTTCCCGCCAGGGAAACGTTCTTCCGCATTGCCTATAATACGAATAAACCTCGTCTTTGAATTGTTTGATCTTTTCACTCTTTTCTTTATCAACCGTCATAATTTTTCCAGAACCTTCTGCGCCTTTGCCGCGAGAGCGCTGTTTTTCTGATCCGCAAGGTTGCGGACTTCTTCGGTGAGGGAAGTGAATGTGTTGTTCAGCGCCATGTCAAGGGCGGCTGATTTTTCCATAGCGGAACCGGATGCGAAGAGTCGCGCGGCCAGACTTTCAAGCTTGCCGCTTTTTGCCCTTGAAAGGATGCCCAGGAAGCCGTTGTAAAGCGCGGTCCTGTGTTTTTTTTGAGCGTCATCCAGCGCGTCGATCACCTGCTGTACATAGGCGTCCGCATTGTTATTCAGAAGCATTTCGGCAGCCGGAAGCCGCACGTAGTCGGGATTTTTCGGCTCGGAAAACAGCGCGTCAAGCGCGCTCAGCGCATCTCCGCTACCGATAGCGCCCAAAGCCCTGATCGACGCCTCCCGCACAATTCGCGCATCGTCCTTCTCAGCCCGGTATTTGAGAAAGGGAATCGCGGCGGACAGTTTCCGCTCGCCCGCCGCCTTCGCTGCGGCTGCCCGCGTGCGGAAGATCGGATCGCGGAAATTTCCAAGGATCGCCTCGTCAACCCGCTGTCCCGAAAACGGCGCCAGAGCCGCAACCGCGGCGGTACGCACCGTAGGCTCGGACGCGGACACCGCGCCGAGAATAGCGTCAAGACCCGCGTTGTCCCCTATCTTGGAAAGCGCGTCCAGCGCGGCTATGCGCAATGAAGAACTTTGCCCGGTGTCGCCTGCAATACCGGCAAGAAAAGGAACCGCTTTTCCGGATTTAGTTTCCCCCAATGCGGTCAGAAGCGTTCCATTATTTCCAGCGCCCGGATCGCGGTTGGTGTAGAGATCGATAAGAAATTCCGCGATTTCATCGGGTCCGTCAGAACCGCCGGACCCGCCGCTGTCCGCGACGCTACCCAGAGCGCGAATCGCCGGACCCAAAACATCAGACGCCCCGTCATCAATGACCGCTTTCAAACCCGAGGCCGCTCCGGGCGGTTTCACGTTCCCGCAATACTCTATAGCCGCGATAACCACGTCCTGCGGCTCATTCACACGGTTTTCAATGATCGCGACCGCCCGTTCTTCCAAATCGCCCTTCTGCCTATGACCGAAAAAAGACAACGCCCCGGCGAGGATCTTCCTGTTTTGCGTCGTTTGGGCTATCCGCGCCAGTTCCGCGTCAAGATTGTCGTCCTCATACGAAGGGTCTTTCTTTAGGCTTTCAATCAACGCCGCTATTTCGGTTTCCGTCCCGTAACGAATAACATCAAGCCGATCCTGCGATTCATCGGGCCACGCGGCAACGGCAATCCAAAAACACAATGAAACGACTGCTAGTGGTTTCATACTCAAACCTCCGTTCACAGTGTGGAAAAGCGGTTAAACCCGCCCTGCCTTTCCACGTAAATCCAAGGGCGCTTTTTCACTATTTGCCGTCCCATACATCGCCGCCCTTGGGCGCGTTTTGGAACAGCATCATATATCATTTTCCGTATAGTTTCTCAAGAAGTCCGCCTTAAAAGTCGAAAACCTGCCTTCTTCAATAGCCGTACGGGCGTTTTTCACCAAATCATGCAGAAAATAGAGGTTATGGTAGCTTGCCAGCATGGAGCAGAGAATTTCCCGCGCCTTGAAAAGATGCCGCAGATATGAGCGGCTGTAGGCGCGGCAGACTTTGCAGGCGCACGATGCGTCAAGGGGGGACTGGTCGAATTTGTTGTCGAGCTTTTTCAGGGAAAACGCGCCTGAATGCGTAAAGACGTGCCCGTTCCTGCCCGCCCTGGTCGGGAAAACGCAGTCGAACATATCAACGCCGTTCTCAATCGCCGCAAGAATGTATTCCGGCGTCCCAATGCCCATGACGTACCGGGGCTTTTCCACAGGCAGCAGATCCGCAGTAAAGGCGAGGTAGTCAAAGAAAACTTCCTTAGGCTCGCCCACCGAAAGCCCGCCTATGGCGATGCCGGGCGTGCCGGACGCGGCTGTCAGCGCGGCGCTCTCTTTTCTCAGATCCTCGTAGAAATTCCCCTGCACGATGCCGAATAACGCTCCCTTATAGCCGTTTTCCTGTTGCAAAAGCCATTGCCGTTTTGCCCTCGCAAGCCATTGCGAGGTTGTCTCAAGCGCGTTAACCGCCTCTTTATAGCCGGTGCCCCACGGACTGCACACGTCAAGCTGCATCTGTATATCGCTGTTAAAAACAGCCTGAATATCAACGATCTTTTCAGGCGTCAAGATATGGTAGGAGCCGTCGATATGGGAGCGGAACTTCACGCCCTCGCCGCTTATCTTGCGGAAAGGCGCGAGGGAAAACACCTGAAACCCGCCCGAATCGGTGAGTATATTGCGTTCCCACCGCATAAATGCGTGCAGTCCGCCAGCCGCCCGTATCACTTCGGTTTCGGGGCGGAGGTAGAGGTGGTACGTATTTGACAAAATGATTTCAAAGCCTATTTCGAGGAGGTCTTCACGGGACATAGCCTTGACCGCCGCGTTTGTCCCCACCGGCATAAATACCGGCGTCTTAACGGGTCCATGCGGCAGGATCATCTCGCCGGTACGAGCTGATTTTTCGGTATGATGAATGGTAAAAAAGCCGCTCACAGTGAGAAAGTATAGCATGGTTTCCCGGGTTTTACTAGAGCGGGTTCACATTACGCAAAGTGATTCAAATACCGGACGGATAAAAGTCGTAAAGCCGCGTTTATGCTTGTCATAGCGGATGCAAATTTCGCAAAACGCCTTGAGCCGCCGGAAAACCCGCTCTATCTCGCCTTTGATTGGAAATTGTGAGACCGGTATTACCGGCGGTTCGCGTACATTTCCCGTAAAAGACATTTTTATTAGGGCGTAGCCCTTTTTGGTTTAATACCCCCGCAGCTTGCTGCGGAAAACTGGGGGTGTGGGGTGGAGACTGTGTCAAAACGCTGTTTTTCACGTCTTTAAGGGGTTGCAATTATGACAGAAACAGGCATGGTTCTCCAGTAATTTAGGGCCTGCGGGGAACTACCCGGCCAGATATGCCAGCAGGTTTTTGCAGCCCGGTATATTGATTACCCGCTTTATGTTGTAGGCGAGAAAGGTCAGGGAAAATTCCCCCGCTCCATTTCGCAGCCCCCGGGTTAAACAATACCCTGCATCCATCCCCCGTTTTATCGTGCCAAACGGATGTTCAACGATACTCTTCCTCCGCTTGATTATCCCCTTGTCCGGCCTAATCCTCATTTGTTTGACCGGCAAGCCGGTAGCATCATAGAC
>JAITAW010000249.1 GCA_031283905.1 Treponema sp.
AGGCATTATATAACGCATGAAATTAATCTTTTTAGGACCTCCGGGAGCAGGCAAAGGAACGCTTGCGGTCCGGGTAAAGGAACTCCTCAACGCGCCCCACATCAGTACCGGAGCGATATTCAGGGAGTCCATTGCCGCGAAAACCGCTTTGGGACTCAAGGTGAAAGCCATCATTGATTCGGGAAAACTTGTCGATGATGAGACAACCATTGCGCTGGTAAAAGAACGGCTCGCGCAAGCCGATGCGCAAAAAGACTACATTCTGGACGGTTTTCCCCGCACCATAGCCCAAGCCGAGGCGCTTGCGGCTTTTTCCCCGGTGGATAAGGTCGTCAACTTCGACATACCGGATTCCGGCGTCTTGGAGCGGCTTTCCGGCAGGCGTGTGTGCAGGAAATGCGGCTTTAACTGGCATACTGTTTTCAATCCGCCCAAACAGGAGAATGTCTGCGATATGTGCGGCGGCGAGGTGTATACCCGCATCGATGATAGACCTGAAGCCATCGGCAAACGGCTTGAGGTGTACCGCGAACAGACCGCCCCGCTCATTGCCTTTTACCGCGCAAAGGGGCTTTTGGTCGATATTGACGCAAGCCCTATGGTAGACGAAATCCTCATAAGCTTCAAAAAAGAGATAGGGCTGTAAACGTTATGACAGCGCCTCTGCTGCAAGCGTAGACGAGGCGTTTTTCCGCTTGTAAAAACCTTATTCCCGTAAGCGGATCGCGTTTCGCACCGCTTCAAGGAAGCCGTAGCTGGATTCGGTAGCACCGGAAACGGCGTCCAGATCCGTGGAATTGGAATCAACTACTGATTCGGCGAGGCTTTCCATCGCCGCTCCGCCGATAAACTCATCATCGTGATGGTCGATCACTTCTATTGATTGAATGCCGTTGCTGTCTGAACGCACCAGCACCCGAATAAGCCCTCGATACCCTTGCCCCGTCCCTTCGGATACGCTCTCCGGCTCAGCGGCAACCGGAGAGTCCTCGGGAACCCTAGAAGTCGAACCCGCGCAGGCCGTTATTACAGAGACGCAGAGAAAAGATAGAAATAACAGATTTGTCTTCATATTATATAATACGGGATTCGTATGTGAAACGCTTTAAGTAGCGCATTCGCGCATTCCGCCGGCGCTCCGTGCGGCATTGACGGCTCTGG
The DNA here is from genome assembly GCA_031283905.1 of Treponema sp. Classification (GTDB taxonomy): domain Bacteria; phylum Spirochaetota; class Spirochaetia; order Treponematales; family Breznakiellaceae; genus JAIRKH01. The sequence continues at coordinate 1,162 of JAITAW010000249.1, forward strand.
TGCGGTAATCCGCCGCTCCGGGGCGGCGGCGTCCCTACATGAGCGCGAGCGCTTCCTTCATGGCTTTGACGTACGCGGCGAGATGCGGCGCGGCGTTCTCGCCGCGCTCCTCAATGATGCGCACAAGGGCGCTGCCGACAATAACGCCGTCCGCGACACGCGCCACCTCGGCCGCTTGTTCTGCCGTGTGGATGCCGAAGCCGACGGCAACTGGAAGAGATGTTTCCGCCTTGACAGACGCGACAAGCGCGGATAAATCAGTTGTAATTTCACCGCGGATTCCCGTAACCCCAAGCGATGAAACTATGTACAAAAACCCGGACGCGGCGCGGGCAATTTTCTTGATCCGCTGTTCAGATGTCGGCGCGACAAGAGAAATCACATCAACCCCGTATTCTTGCGCAATGGGGCGCACTTCGCCCTGCTCTTCAAACGGAAGATCGGGAATGATGATGCCGTCAACGAGCGCGCGGGCGCAGCGCTCAAAAAACGCGCGGTACCCGTAGTGAAACACCGGATTCAGGTAGGTAAGGAAGACGAGCGGTACCGCGCTTTCGCGGCGCACGGTTTCCACCACGCCGAATATGCGCTCAATATCCGCGCCTCTTTGCAAAGCGCGGATATTCGCCCGCTGGATAACCGCGCCTTCGGCTATGGGATCGGAAAAAGGGATGCCGATTTCGATAATGTCCGCGCCGGCGCGGGCAAGCGTAAGGATAAACTCGGCGCTTTTTTCAACACTGGGATCGCCCGCGGTAACAAACGCGATAAACGCCTTGCCATGTTTGAACGCTTGCCCAATATTACTCATAAATGTGTTCTCCCCGATACCGCGCTATAGCCGCGACATCTTTATCACCGCGTCCGGACAGGCATATAATAATGCTTTCCTCACGAGCGAGGCCGGGCGCTATGGCCTGCGCGTACGAAACAGCGTGCGCGCTTTCAATGGCGCAAATGACGCCTTCAGTGCTGGCAAGGCGCTCGAACGCGGACACGGCCTCCTCATCGGTAACCGCGACGTATTGGGCGCGCCCCGCGTCGTGGAGATAGGCGTGTTCCGGCCCGATGCCCGGATAGTCGAGCCCGGCGGAAATCGAATAGACCGGCGCAATCTGCCCTTCATCCTCCTGACAGAAGTAGGACTTCATGCCGTGAAACACGCCAATTTTTCCTTTGCTGATCGTCGCCGCATGTCGCGCGGTGTCAACCCCCTCTCCCGCCGCTTCGCAGCCGATTAAGCGGACGCCCTTGTCGCAGATAAAGTGGTAGAACATACCCATCGCGTTACTGCCGCCGCCCACGCACGCGATAACCGCGGCGGGCAGCCTGCCTTCTTTCGCAAGAATCTGCTCCCGCGCCTCGCGGCTGATGACGCTCTGAAAATCCCGCACGATGGTTGGAAACGGGTGCGGCCCCATCACCGAGCCGAGCGCGTAGTGGGTGTCGTGTACGCGGCTCACCCACTCGCGCATCGTTTCGTTCACCGCGTCTTTCAGCGTCCGCGTACCGGATGTTACCGCGTTGACCTTTGCGCCAAGCAGCCGCATACGGTACACATTGAGGGCTTGCCGCTCGGTGTCTTCTTTTCCCATAAAGATTTCGCATTCCATTCCAAGCAACGCCGCCGCAGTCGCTGCGGCGACGCCATGTTGCCCCGCGCCGGTTTCCGCGATAATGCGGGTTTTTCCAATCTTTTTTGCGAGAAGAGTCTGCCCCAGCACGTTGTTGATTTTGTGGGAGCCCGTGTGGTTCAAGTCTTCCCGCTTGAGATAGATTTTCGCGCCGCCGAGCTCGCGGGTCATTTTTTCGGCGTAGTACAACAGCGACGGCCTTCCCGCGTAATTCATGAGCAAATCCGCAAGCTCCGCGTTAAACTCCGGGTCGTCCTTGTAATGATTGTACGCCGCTTCCAGATTAATGAGTTCGTTCATCAGCGTTTCAGGGACGTATTGCCCGCCATATTCTCCGAATCTGCCTTTTTTGGTCATCCGGTTGTCTTCCTTATCCGTGTTCCGCAGTTTTTGCGCAATCCCTGCTTCGAGATTCGGTTACAGTATGCCGCGCCACACGGTACCATTAGAAGTATCTTCTAATATAATACCCTGCGCCTTCAAATCATTGCGGATTTTATCCGCTTTCGCAAAATCTTTCGCTTTTTTTGCCGCCGCCCGCTCGGCGATAAGCCGTTCAACATCCAGGGAAATTTCTTCCTTTTTCACCGCGCCTTTCAGGTTCAGCCCCAGCGCTTCGTCCATAGAAAAAGCCGCCGCAAGCGCTTCGGCTTCGGGAACGCCGCTGTCTTTGAGCAAGCCCCAAAGCTCGGCCAGCGCGCGCGGCGTGGAAAGATCGTTTTCTATCGCGGCTTTGAAAGCGGCAAGGTACGCGGCGGCCTTCCCGTCAGTAACACGCTCCGGTATACCGGCGGCTTTATTCGCCAGAACCCTGACGCGGTCGGCAAGCGACTTGCGGGCGTTTCTCGCGCCGTTAAGCGCCTCATAGGAAAACTGCAACTGGGAGCGGTAATGCCCGCCTAAAAGAAAATAGCGGTAATCAAGCGGATCGTAACCCGCGTCAACCAACGCGTGCAACGTAAGAAAACCGCCCGTTGACTTGCTCATCTTGCCTCGGTCAAGCACGAGAAATTCATTGTGAACCCAGAACTTCACCCAGGGATGTTTTCCGGTCGCGGCTTCACTCTGGGCTATCTCGTTGGTATGGTGAAGTCCGATGTGATCAATGCCGCCCGCGTGTATGTCGAACTGCTCGCCCAAATACTTGATGCTCATGGCCGAACATTCAATGTGCCAGCCCGGATATCCGCGCCCCCACGGGCTGTCCCACACAAGCGCCTGATTCTCGAATTTACTCCTGGTGAACCACAGTACAAAATCGTGAGGATTACGTTTGTTTTCGTCAACGCCCGTCCGGGCGCCGGCTTTCTGCTCCTCAAGATGGAGGCGCCCCATTTCTCCATACGCGGGAAACTTCGTGATGTCAAAATAGAGGTTGCCGCCCGCGGAATAGGTAAAACCATTCGCCTCGATCCGCTTGATAAGCGCTATCATCTCTTCAATGTGTTCGGTCGCCTTGCATATCACATCAGGACGTCTGATATTGAGCCGGTCAATGTCGGCAAAGAACGCGGCAGTGTAGAATTCCGCAACTTCAAGCACGCTTTTGCCCCGTTCATCCGCGCTCTTGACCATTTTATCATCGCCTTCGTCATTGTCGCCTGAAAGGTGACCCACATCCGTAACATTCATAACGTGTTGCACGTCATAGCCCGCATAGCGCAGGGCGCGCGTCAAAATGTCATGCGTTACATAGGCGCGGAGGTTGCCGAGGTGCGCGTAGTTGTACACCGTGGGACCGCATCCGTAAAAGCCGACCCTGCCCGCCGTTACCGGCGTAAACTCCTGTATTTCGCGTCCAAGCGTATTATATAAAAACATACGTTTTTTCCCCCCATTCACATTCTAGCAAGATAGGAATATGATATACCACTGATGGATAATACTATAGATGAATTCTTGAAAAATAGCAACATACTTGCAAACGCTTCCACGGCAACCGGTATGCGAGAGCCGCTTGCAAAATAAATCAAATAAATCAATCAACCTTGAATTTAGAAATTTCCCCCGAAAGTTCATTACTGACATGTTGATTTTCCATGCTTATTTCATTCACGTTGTTGATCGCCGAAAGAATCTTATCAGCGCTGTTTGCCATTTCGTTCATATCGTTTTTAATTTCACGGGTAATCATTTCCAATTGGCGGCTTTTTGAGGCAATTTCTTTCCCCTCGACGGACATTTCCTCTGAACCGCTTTTTACCAGACCGGTAAGCTCATTAAGCCTCCCTATAGAATTTAGTATCTCCTTATCGCCAGTTTCCTGTTCTTCCATAGCATTGCGGATATGATTTTCCTGCTCAACGACAGTTTGAACACAATGATCAATGAGAGCGAACCGATTCAAGACTTCCTGTGTAGATATGGTAATTGTATCAATAGCGGCTTTGATATGCTTGAGCATATAAGTGGTGTTTTTTGCCTGTTGGCTTGATGATTCAGCAAGTTTCCGTATCTCACCAGCAACAACTGCAAAACCCCTGCCAGACTCTCCGGCATGAGCCGCTTCTATGGCGGCGTTCATGGAAAGCAGATTGGTTTGACTTGCGATATTTTCCATTATCGCGTTGATTTCCATCAGTCCTTCAGAATCCTTTGCGATTTGCTCAACATCACGAAAAACTGCGGTCAGACTGGCTTTCCCCACTTCAGACGCATCTGTAAGAGCGGTTACATTCTCGGCATTCCTGGCAAGGGTCTGGACTACCGAATGAATGTTGCCAAACATTTCCTCAATAGCAGAAGAAGACGTGGATACGCTTTTTACTTGATCCTTGATGTACCCGTTCAATTTCTCAATGGAACCCATAATGACATTCATGGCGGCGACGCTTTCCGCTATGTTTGAATTCTGTACATCTGCCCGCTCCTTCGTGTTTTGAATGTTCGTCATGATTTTATTAGTGGCAAGGGATGTTTCCGTCATATAATCGGTAAGATTATTACTTATTTTTTGAAGCAATAAGGATTTATCCCTGATTATTTTCACCAAATTATCAAAAGAATCGAAAGTCTGATTGAAAATACCCGCCATATTGCCGATCTCGTCTTTTGATTTAATGGCAAGCCGGCGAGTCAGATCTCCTCTGAGATTATTCAGAAAATTAATGGTGTATCTGATAGGCCTGGTAATGGAAAATCGGATTGCCAGGCTCAGAATTACCGCAACGGCAATAACGACAAAAGCAATGGTAAAAAGCACCCTTGTATCGCGCTGAACTGCCATGCCGGCCAGGGCTTCGGTCTTCTCGTACTTTTCTGTGGCTCCCAGAACAACCTGATCCACGCTTCTGCGATGTATTGTATATAAGGTTTTCAGCTCACCCTGCACGAGTCCCCTGGCATATTCACGGTCGCCGCTTTGCAGGGCGGAGATAAATTGACTGAAGACAATATCATAAAACCGGATCGCCGGATCGTAAGCCTCTGTCAGCATGGCATCCCGTAATACCCCTGGCTCCAGCAGAGGTTCACTTATCCAAAACCGGTGACGCTCTTTGTAATCAGTTTCAAGCCGCCTGAGTTCCGCGAAAAAATAATCCATCCGGGCAGGGTCGGTTTCATCTACTACCTGCAAAACATTTAGATATGATTCGATGATGTACCCTGGCGGGGGCAGTACATCGGCGATCAAATCCTTGCTCATGATGATTTGGTTGTAGAGGTTTCCATGAATACTAAGGATATTCAAAGTCGAGAACGAAACCAGGCCGAAAATGGTATAACCGACTATGAGAACAACCAATAATACCATTAGTTTTTTGCCAATACTGGCGTTTCTAAATAACTTCATCCCCTCAATCTCCCGGTACCATTCATATCTCCCATTCACATTCTAACAAGACAGGAATATGATATACCTCTGTATGGATTTCTGTATGGATACTATAGATGAATTTTTGAGAAATGGCAACATACCCGCCGGCGCTTCCATAGCGGCCGGCATACAAGAGCCGCTTGCAAAACACACCACGTTCAAGGCAGGCGGCGCGGCGGCGTTGTGGGCGCGCCCGAGCCTGAAGTGCGGCGAGAATCTGATCGCCGCGATTTTTCAGCGGGCCAGAATTCAGGAACTGCCGGTCTGCGTTTTGGGGCGGGGGGCGAACGTTGTTTTCAGCGACAGCGGTTTTCCCGGCGCAGCGCTCGATATGGGCGGCTGGAGCGGCGTAGAAAGCTTTGACCAGGAGAGCGGGCGGATCGTATTCCGGTCCGGCACGCTGATTGACGGCGCTGCCGAAACGCTCGCAAAACAGAGCTTCGGCGAACCGGGCCGGGGCGCGTCCGGGGACGTAATGGGCGCGCTTCTCTCCTATGGGTATGGCGGGCTGGAATTCCTCGCCGGTATGCCCGGAACCATAGGCGGCGCGGTGTACATGAACGCCCGCTGTTATGAACAATCAATCGCCGGCAGGCTCGTATCGGTCTCCATTATTGACGAACAGTTAAACCATGCGGCCGTTCCGTTCCGCGCCCCGGAATGGGGATACAAGAAAAGCCCTTTTCAAAACAGGGACGTACTCATACTATCCGCTGAATTTTCGCTGTACAAAAAGGAAAAAAGCGCGCTGCTGGCGGACATGGAAGCTCACCGCGCGGATCGTGAAACAAAGGGACACTACCGCTTCCCGTCCGCCGGTTCCGTCTTTAAAAACAACCGCGCTTTCGGTATGCCGACCGGCAAAATCATAGACGAGCTTGGACTTCGCGGGCTTTCCCGAGGCGGCGCTATGGTCGCGCCCTTTCACGGAAACATCATTATCAATACCGGCGGCGCGACCGCGGCGGACATCCGCTTTCTCGTAGACGACGTCGCCCGGCGGGTGAGAAAAAGCGCGGGTTTTGAGCTTGAGACTGAAATTGTGTTTATGTGAGGGAGACGCGGGCCGCGCGCGGGACCCGCGGGCCGCGCGCGCGGTCCGGCCCTCCGGTTACTCTTGACAGAAAGCGTAATATATGGTACAACCAGTACCATGCGCACGAAAGCGGGGTTATTAAAGCAAAGGAAACTCGTTATGACAAGAAGCGCGTCCGCCCGTGAAGGCGGAAACCCGCGGAAGGGCGGATTTCCGTACCGCCCCCGAAGCGGACGGTTTACCCCCCCCCCCCCGCATGACGTAACCCGAAAACAAGCGGCTATTC
>JAITAW010000112.1 GCA_031283905.1 Treponema sp.
ACGCTCCTCGCCTGATACTTCTCCCCGCCGTTCCTGTTCAGTTTCACATGCCCTTTGTACAACAGATCCTTCCCGGCGGGACACCGGTACCTGTTCCCCTGTTCATCATATTCAAAGTCTTCCGCCGTAAACCGCCCCGTGCCAAGGCCGCCCGGCACACGGAATTGCTGATCCGGTATCAGCACTTGTATCCCCCGCTCCGCCGCCGCCTTCAGATGCTTCTCCGTAACATATCCCGTGTCCCCAGCTATTATCGCTTTCTTAAGCGGCTCCTCTTCTCCGCTTAAACCCTTCATCGTTTCACTCAGACTGTCCAACATCTCCGGAAAATATTCGCTCTCGCCCTCGCTCCCAAACGCTTCCGCCGCCGCTATCCCATTGTATCCCTGTATGTATCCATGCGCCCCCTTGATCTTCGCGCTCTCCCTGTCCGTTATGTTCGATGTTTCTTCTCTATCCTCTTTTGTATACTTTTCCGACAATCTCAACACACCTGTTTACGCTTCGCCGCTAAAACGGCTCGATCATTCCGCGTTCCGGCGCATTTTGCCAGCCCCGGTTTTTGCCAACGTAGCCGCCTCAAACATCGGGGTTCGCGACAGCCGGAGCGTTGCGCGGGCGTGCGCCTATGCCCCTCTTGAACACGCGCCTGACAAACGGTACTATATTCTTGTGGCATACATAAAAACTCTTTTTGATAAAAATTTTTTGGAATACGCCTCGTATGTGATACGGGACCGGGCTATTCCCGATGTTGAAGATGGATTAAAACCAGTGCAACGGCGTATTTTGCATACTCTTTTCGAGATGGACGATGGTAAATTTCACAAAGCGGCCAATGTGGTGGGGCATTGTATGCAGTATCACCCCCACGGTGACGCCTCCATACGCGATGCGCTTGTAACGCTTGCCAACAAAGAGCTTTTCATTGAGAAACAAGGCAACTTCGGTAATATCTTCACCGGAGACGCCGCTTCGGCACCGCGTTACATTGAGTGCCGCGCAACCCAGCTCGCAAAGGACATTTTCTATAATCCAAAGCTCACGGACATGATCGAGTCCTATGACGGGCGCAAGAAAGAGCCGTTGTTGTTTCCCGCGAAGCTGCCGGTGGCGCTGATCATTGGCGCCGAAGGCATTGCGGTTGGCATGTCCACAAAAATCCTGCCCCACAATATTATCGAAGTGATAGAGGCTGAAAAAGCCTGCCTCCTGAACCGGCCTTTTACTTTGCACCCCGATTTCCCGACCGGCGGGCTCGTTGATGTGTCCGAGTACAAAGACGGCAACGGCAAGGTGGTGGTTCGCGCGAAACTTGACGTTTCGGATCCCAAACGCATAGTTGTGCGGGAACTGCCTTTTGGCATAACAACCGAGACCCTTATTGAAAGCGTAGAGATTGCGGTAAAGGCAGGCAGAATCAAGATACAGTCCCTCAGCGACTTTACCGCGGAAAACGTTGAAATTGAAATCAAACTCGCCCGAGGCGTTTACGCGGAAGAAACGGTGAACGCTCTTTTCGCGTTTACCGCGTGCGAGCAATCAATATCGGTGAATTTCCTTGTGATAAAGGACAACATGCCCGTTGTGATGAGCGTCAGCGAAGTGATCCGGCGCCATGCCGAAGCGCTGGTAACTATCCTCACCAAAGAACTCGAATTGGAGAAGCAAGAGCTTCTCGACAAGCTCCATGCGCGGACGCTGGAGCGTATTTTTATTGAGAATGGCATTTACCACGCGATTGAGCGCATGAAGACTGCCGAGGGCGTGAAAAAAGCCGTCATCGCGGGCTTTGAACCCTTTGCGGAAGAGATAGGGGACCGGGCGGTGAGCATGGACGATGTTGAAATCCTCCTTAAAATTCCCATCCGGCGTATTTCTCTCTATGATATTAACAAGACGAAAGAAGAAATGAGCGCGATACGGGCGCGTATAAAAGAAATTAACGCCCACCTGAAAAATATTACCGCGTACGCCATTGCATTCCTTGACGGCGTTAGTGAAAAAATCAAGGCGAACGTGGAGATAGGAGGTGGGAAACGCAGAACCATCGCTGGAAAATTCGGCAAAATTGATGTAAAGGAAGCGGTAAAGAAGGACATTCCCCTGAAATACGATGCGGCGACGGGCTATACCGGCACAGCGGTGAACGGCGAAACGGTCGCGGAAGCGTCGCCGTTTGACCGTATCCTTACGGTGCGCAAGAATGGCGTGTACACGGTGCAGGATCTGCCGGACAAACTCTTTATTGGAGAGGGCGCGTGGTGGATAGGCGTGGCGGACAAGGAAGCCCTTGCGGACACGGTGTTCACCATCATCTACAAGGAAGCGGAGACCGGTTTCCCGTATATAAAACGTTGCGTTATTGAAGGGTGGATCATGAACAAGGAATACTCTCTCGCGCCTGAGGGCGCTGAAATTCTGCTCATCGACACCCGCAAAAAGTTTTCTTTCACGGCCCATTACCTGCCCAAACCCCGCGTCAAGATCACCAAAGAGACGTTCAAGACGCAGGATTATGCGGTGAAAGGGTTAAAAGCCGGCGGCGTCCGGCTCGCGGCGCGGGAAGTTGACCGGATAGAGGCGAAGGGCGCCTAATGACCTCCCGCCTTGGGGCGGGGCAGTTATTCGCGCTTTCCAATAAAGAGACCATCGCCGTCCCTGACGGACGCTTCGAAAGCGTTTTATTCACAGTGGGGTTTAATACCCCGCCGCGGAGTGCGCAAACTCGCTTGCGTACTCCGCGGCGGGGAGGTTCATTTTCCTAACGCTCCGGCCTGCGCCTCGTACGCTGCGGTTTCATTCCCTTGTCTCTTTCCACCATATAGGGCAAGCCCGTCTGACCATACAGCCGGAGGAATCAAAACTTTATCTTTGGGAGCCAAAACTTTATCTTCGAGGATCAAAACAGAGACCTGTCGTGAATTTTGTGTAAATGGGCAAAGCCTGGTAGAAATACCAAGTGAGCAAAAATGGCTAGTACACGCAAACGGAAGGAGAAGTATCTAATCGACCAAAAACCGGATCAGACAGGCCTTCATGGAATGACCCGGGAAGAAGTTCCGGGCCAAGGGGGATTATAAAAACGGCTTGCCGGAAAGCTGTTGAGCCGGGTTCTGAAAGCCGGAACGGAAGGGCGTTTAGGGGTATGAAAAGAATATCAACGCCGGGGACAAATCCGGAGACAGGCGAAACGGATACGGCGAAAAGACAGTCCTGGCCGAGAATCAGAGTGCGGTGATACTGGCGCGGCTTGCCGGAAAGCCGTTGAACCCGAGAT
>JAITAW010000287.1 GCA_031283905.1 Treponema sp.
CAAGACAGCTTCGGCACGGCCTGCAACGTAACCGGCGACGGCGCGCTCACCTTGATTCTCACCGGTTTTGTAGAAAAGCGCAACTTGAAAGAACAAAATTTGGCAGTGGATTTGTAGTACCGCAATGCGGGAATGCGCTCCTGGACGCCGGTTGCGTTGGGCGCGTTCTTCCGCATAGCAGGGCTTGTTACGCAGGGGCGCGGAATGGCCTGCCTGAACGCAGCCCGCGTTGCTGAAGGCAGTTTTGGCGTTGACAAATTAACCGCCCCAAAAGGTCGCCCGTTAGGGCGCGATACTAGACTCCGCCGGGAACAAAAGTCAAACCCTTAAAAGAGCATGAAATAAAACTCATATTAGAGAGTGTTCGCCCTATGCAAATACAGACATGATAGGTCAACCTTGGTCCGTGCGCCCCTCAGGGTAAAATATGGGATGCTTATGGAGCAGTCGGCATTTTGGTTTAATGCGGCGCTCTTTTTTCATAAGGGCTGATTTGCCTATCGCCTCGTCTCCACGCGGGTATACGTCAGGAGATATGCGCGTATTGAAATACTTCCTTCTGAAACCTGTAACAAAATGAAAACGGCTATACGGACGGAAGGAGAAAGAGAGTCCTTTTCAAAGGGACTATCATATCGCAGCTATAAAAGATGAGGCGTCGCAGGCATGGGTGCGCGGTTCTTCCGTCCCGGTTTCCCGTTGAGACAACCCCGTTGTTACACAGGGTTGGGCGGCGCCGCGGGCTATTCGGTTTTTATGTTCAATTTGTTTCTGGGGTGTTTTTCCGAAAGGATAGACCGTTGCTTTGCCGATGTAACATGAGTATAGATCTGCGTTGTGGTGATGGAACTGTGTCCCAGAAATTGTTGAATATACCTGATGTCAACATCCGCTTCTAAAAGGAGCGTGGCGAACGAATGCCGGAACATATGCGGCGTAATGCGCGAATCAATGCCGGCCTCTTTCGCCCGCCGGCGGAGCATTGCGCGGACGGAAGCCGGCAGCAGGGGCGCGCCGATTCTGTTAATAAAGAAAAAACCCGTTTGCGCGATAGGTTTGGAAAACCGCAGGGAATAATCGGTCAGCAACCGCAGGACGGCGGGATTGCATACATGAACAACCCGCATCTTGCCGCCTTTGCCTTTGATCTGAATAACGCCGTCAACCAAATCTATACTCCGCGTTGTCAGCCCGCACAGTTCCGACACCCTGACGCCGGTGGCGAACAGCAGTTCCAGCACCGTTATGTCGCGCAACAACTCTCCGTAGCGTTTGCTTTCTTTTTTATGAGAGAAGAGTTTTTCATAAACGACTGACAGCAGGGTTTCAATTTTATAAAGCGGGATGGTCTTGGGAAGCGGCAGCGGCTCCCTGATTTTGAACCGCGTACGCGCGAAAGGGTTTTCCACGCCGTACTCATCTTCCAAAAACCTAAAAAAAACTCTCATCACCGCCATTTTCCGTTTTATTGAAGCGGGCTTGCGCATGCCTTGCAACTCGCCGACGTACCGCTCAATATCGCTCCTGCCGATGCGTTCCACAACGCGAGTGCGCGCCATTCTTTCGAATTGCTCAAGGTCGAGCCTGTACGCTTTGATTGTTTTGCCGCTCAAATTGCTTCGCCACGAGCATGTTTTAAGATACTCGCCAATACAGATTTTCAAATCCATAAAACCTCCATAGGTTTATAGTCTATAAAATCGCGGCAAATTTGCAATCTGCCGCGGGCGGGTTATACAGACTATCTTCTTGCGCCGGAAGGAAATACCGCAAACCCATATACGCATGAGTTCGCTTTAGCCCTGAACAGGGATAATTCTCTTTGGAGCGGGGCAATCGGAGTTCCGAACTCGACAAGTGGATCTCTGGGCAGGGTAATTGGAGTTCTGAACTCGACAAACAGAGTTCTGAGCAGGGCAATCGGAGTTCGGAACTCGTGAACTCCGTGGAAACTTCGTTTCCCGTGACGCTTCGGCGCGGCCTGCATTTCATCCGGCGGTTCTTTTGTAAGGCCATACCCGCTCCTTGCGGTAGTATAGCCGTTTACACAAAAATTTTTACAAGTCCCTGCCGCCGTCTTGCCGCGCCGCCGCCTTCTCATTCACAAAGCGATGTCCCGTTCCAGCCGCTTGATCTCTTCCAGTGTCAAGCCCGTGCTTTCCCGTATGATTTCTAACGCCAGCCCTTTCCTCAACATAGCCTTCGCCACTTTCTCTATGCCTCTCTCCAGGCCCTGGTTCCGCCACTTCGCCGCCAAACCCGCTTCCTCCACAAACTTCTCCAACGTATACCTCTTCATCTTTCCTACCTCCTTCAATATTTCAGCGTTCGCCTCCAGCACCGCATACAGATACGCACCCATATACGGCTCCTTCAGCTCCGCCTCCTCACGCCAGCCCTTTGTGGAAGTCCCCGGCCGTCAGGCTGTCTCCCGAACTCTCGTACCCTATGATGTTCCTCTCGCGGAATATCCTCCCTAGGTGCTTCTCTATTTTCACGCCCGGATGTTTCTTCACGATTACCGCGTCTATTGCCGGCGGCTCGCCGCCCAACTGGCGCTCCGCCTCGAAAGCCAGCGCGTCCGCGTATTCCTCCGGCTCGAGGCGCGGGTCCCCGTAGAACGCCGCGCCGCTTCGCCGTACGCCGCCCCTCCCCGGTCCTGTTGCGGGCAAACAAGACAAATAATTGTGAATTATCCTCTCTTGTCAAATTACAGGAGGATTTCTTATATGAAGAAAT
>JAITAW010000106.1 GCA_031283905.1 Treponema sp.
TTTTATCATGGCGTTAAAATCCACCGGTTTTGCGAGATGCCCGTTCATGCCGGCTTGCAAAGCCTGTTCCACATCTTCGCGGTAGGCGTTTGCGGTCATGGCGATAATGGGGATCCGCTTCACGTCCGCGCGGTCAAGCTCCCGTATGGCGCGGGTCGCTTCATAGCCGTCCATGACAGGCATCTGTATATCCATGAAAACGATGTCATAGCGCCCTTCCTCAGATTCGCTGATTTTTCTGACCGCCTCCGCCCCATTCACCGCCTCTTCAATCATAACATGCGTTTCTTCGAGCATTTCCTGAATAATGATGCGGTTTATCTCAACATCCTCCACTAAAAGGAGCTTTTTCCCCGTAAGATCCGGCAATGCGGCGCACGCCACGTCCTCCATAACCGGTTGATCGCTCTTAACGAGGGTAAGCTCAAACATAAATACAGACCCTTTGCCTTCTTCGCTTTGCACGGAAATCTGACCGCCCATCCGTTCGATAAGATTCCGGCTTATGGCGAGTCCAAGCCCCGTGCCGCCAAAACGCGCCGCTATGGTTTTATCGGCTTGCTCAAACGGCTTGAATAGGCGGGCAAGCTGGTGTTCGCTCATGCCTATACCTTGGTCCGCGACTGTCCATCGCAAACGCGCGTCTCCCTCACGCTCGTCCAGCGTCGTGATGAAGAACCGTATCTCCTTGCCGGGCGCGGTGAATTTGACGGCGTTCCCAAGCAGGTTTATCAACGTTTGTTTCAAACGCAGCTTGTCGCCCATCACCGTGAGTGTCTTGGATATCTCAAATTTGGAAATGAAACGAAGGTCTTTCTCGTTGCAACGGTGAATAAAGATGTTTTTGACTTCTTCCATAGCCTCGGACAAAAGGAATGACTCGGTTGACAGCTTGAATTTCCCTGATTCTATCTTCGATATATCAAGGATGTCGTTGAGAACCCCCATAAGGTGTACGGAAGCGGCATCGATTTCGTCTATTGCGGAGAGAGTCTTTTCGGCGTTGCCATTGGCAAGCGCTTTCTTTGCAATGTGGGTCATACCCATAACCGCGTTAAGCGGCGTACGGATTTCATGGCTCATGTTGGCGAGAAACGCGCTTTTCGCCTGCGACGCGGCTTCCGCTAATTTGGTAAGCTCTTTGAGCCTCTCATTTTGATCGTTTATTTCTTTCACCATGGAGATATAGTAGGTAATATCGCTGAAAGAAAGGGCGTAGCCCGAAACCGCGCCATTGCGGGAATAGGTAAACTGGCTGGTTACCTTGAAGGTTCGGGCTTCAGCGGTTTCTTCCGGCTGCGCGATGGTAAACTCTCCTTCTATGAACAAAGAGGAGAACAAGAACGATCCGTCAAACAGGTTGTCCGGCGCATAATGGGAAGAGCGCCGTTTAATGACGTTCAAAAGATCCTGAATTCGGGTTTCCCAGAGCGTTATCTTAAAATCATCTTTTCCACCTTTTTCAAGAAAATCCAATCCGGTCTCGTTTTCGTCAATGACGACGCCTTTCTTATTTAGCAGGATAATATACGTTGGATATTTATCAAAAATAGCCGAAAGCATGAGATGCCTGAAGCTAAAAGCCCGTTCGCGGTACAAAAAGATAAAGAACAGGAAGAAAGAAACGCAGAATGTATACGGAGTAAGTCCGGGATAATAGCCGCCGATTTTGAACGTTTCCACAATATTGGCGGCAAACGGGAAAAAAAGCGCGACGCCGGCGAGAATAACTTTGGGATTCCGCCTCACTTTTTTGATGAGGTAGTCAAACAGGATCAGCAACGCGGCAAGCAATGCCGCATAGTCGAAAAAGGTGTGGATATGAAACAGGGATCCCATGCCCGGACTGGGATAGGCGTAGTCTCGAAGCATACGGTGGTGCAAGGGATTTGTGATGAAGGCGATAGAATCAACAAGCGGAAGCAAAGCTATAAGCCGTGTTATTTTTTTCCTTTTATGTACGCTGCGCCCCGTAATGTCAAGAAAAAACCACAGCAACGCATAGGGAAAAAAGCATACAAAGACCATGCGGATCGTTTGGAGTATGGGGAAGTACGGTGAATTGGATCCGCCCAGTGAAATGCAGCCGCTGAAAAGGGTCCAAAAAAGCGTTGTAAAAGCCAGCGCAAAAAAGCTCCTCATTTGCTGATTGCGGCTGTCGCTGAACCAGATAAGATTGATTATGTAAAGAATCACTATGCATAAAATGATGGATGTAAAAAAAAACGCCAATTCAACGGTCATGATGCGTGTAGTATAGCATTGCGCGGAGCCGTTTGCAACTTATGTTACGCATGAACATCGCGCCGTGTCCGCGCCGCGATCCACCGCTTGGAAAAAAACAAAAGCCCACATAAAGAATTGACAGCGCATAATAAGCCGTGCTAAAATAAAAATGGTTTGTAACACAAACCGCCCACAGAAACGGGTTATTTTTTATGTTCATTTTTCAAAGGAGAAAAAGATGAGAAAATTTTTATGCATGCTGGCAGCCGTACTGTCCGTACTGGCAATTGCTTGTACAAAAAAAGAAGACGGCGGGAGTAGCGCGAGGAGTATCACGAAAATCGACGTTACCTTCGCGGGAACTGAAGCCGCCACCACGGGACAAAGCCGGATGATGCAGGAAGTGGCTGACAAACTGAATGCCACAGGGCGGTTTCAGATAGAAGTACAGGTTAACGGGGCGCTTTCCAATGACACCGACAACTTGGTAACCCAGGCGAAAACCGGCGTGCCGCTGGTGGTGCCTTCAGACCCCGGCAGGCTGGCCAGCCAATTCAATATTCCCGACCTCAACATCCTGATGGCTCCCTATGTGCTGACAGATATGAAGGCTTTGGAAAAACTGCCGAACACCGCCCTCTTCAAGGAATGGCAAACCCAACTTGAAGCCCAAGGCATCACCTTCGTGGCGGACATGTACAACGGCTTCCGCAGTTTTTACACCACTACGCCGGTAAACACGGTCGCCGATCTCAAAGGGTTGAGGATCCGCGGTTTCGGCAACAACATTGGTATCGCCCTTGCCAAATATCTGGGTTTTGCGAATATCGGCATTCCCTGGGGTGAAGTGCTGCCCGGAATCCAGCAGAAAACACTGGACGGCTGCGAGGTTCAGGTCGCCACCGCCTACGGTTCGGCCATTTACGAAGTCGCCAAGTATCTTGCCCTCACCAAGCACTACATGCTCCAAACATCTTTTGTCTGCTCGACCAAACTGCTCAACAGTATGCCGGCAGAGGACAAGGATCTGTTCATAAATACCATCCGTGAAATCGCTCAAAAATACAGCGAAATTATCGCAACTGAAGAAGCTGGTTTCTATCAGCAGATGAGGAGTAAAGGCGTTACCGTCGCCGAAGTGAGTCTGCAGGAATTCCAGGACGCCATCAACCCGCTCTATACCAACAACGATCTGGGCTTCTCGTCCGGTCTGAAAGACAGACTGTTTAGAGAATTAGGTCTGTAAAGCGTTCAGGCGCTGTGTATAGGCAATAGAGCCTTTCCCAAAACGCGCAAAGCGACAGTGTTGGAAAAGGCTCACCTTAAAAGGAGGGGGGATGAAATGCCATCCATTCCTCCGGATTATTTTGGAGGTTTTATGCGGAAAATATATCACGCCCTTTGCAAAGCCGAAGCAACCGTTTGCGGCGCCGGCTTTATATGCTTGGTTGCCTTTGTTTTTTTATCAGCCATCCTGCGTTTTTTCCGAATTTCTATGTCGTGGAATATTGATCTGGCAATGTTTCTGCTCGCGTGGACGGCTTTTTTGGGCGCGGACATTGCATGGCGAAGCGGTCAGCTTGTGGGCGTTGATCTCATAACCCGCCACCTGCCCAAGAGCGTACAAAAGATCATCGCAATACTGCTCTATTGCATTATCTTGGGCGCATTGACGCTCATCGTCGTTTTCGGAATCTGGCTGATGATCACCGAACGGATCCGAACCTATCAGTCCATACCGATTCCCTATTCCCTGGTTACCTTGAGTCTTGTATTCGCCAGCCTGTCAATGGTTTTTTCAACCATCCTTAAAATAAGACGTTGTATTCTCACCTTTAACAAGAAAGAAGCCACGGGAGGCGCGAAATGAGCTTGTTGATTCTTTGCTTTGTTCTTTTTTTAGTGATGGGTATGCCTATCGCCTTTGTGATCGGTATCGCGGGGTTCGCGTATTTTGCCTCGACGCCGTATCTCAACTTCCAGACCGCCACCCAAATGATCGTGTCCCAAAGCCAATCCTTCGCCTTTCTCGCGGTGCCTTTTTTTATCTTTGCGGGAAACTTGATGAACGTGTCCGGGATCACCAAGCGGCTCCTCAGCCTGGCGCGACTCCTTACGCGGCGCATGTACGGCGGCACCGCCCAGATCAGCGTGGTGATGAGCACCCTCATGGGAGGAGTATCGGGATCCGCCACCGCTGATGCCGCTATGGAAACCCGCATACTTGGTCCAGAGATGATGCGGATCGGGTACAACAAGGGCTATATCTGCGCGGTGAACTGTATTACGGCGCTTATTACCGCCACCATTCCTCCAAGCCTGGGGCTTATCATCTTCGGCTTTGTGGGAGAAGTGTCCATAGGCCGGCTTTTCGCCGCAGGCCTTATTCCTGGAATCCTGATGATGCTCTTTTTGATGGCTACCACCTCCATCACGTCCCGAATCCACAAGTTCGATCCGCCAAGACGCGACGCGCCGAAACTCACTATACAAGAGCTTCTCGCCAACCTCAAAGAATCCATTTGGGCGCTTTTGTTTCCGGTAATCCTGATCGTGGGAATCCGCTTTGGAGTGTTCACCCCCTCGGAATCCGGCGCCTTTGCGGTGGTTTACGCGCTCATCATCGGCAAGTTTGTGTACAAGGAATTGAACTGGGAGAATTTCAAAGGCGCCCTGCTCACCACGCTGAAGGATAACGGCGCCATCATGCTGATCATCGCCATGTCAGGTCCGTTTAGTTATGCCATCACCTGGATAAAAGCGCCGGTGATTTTGAGCAACCTGATCTTCGGCGTTACCCAAAACCCCCAAGTCCTGGTACTCATTATGATCGGCTTCCTGTTCATCACCGGCATGTTTGTTGACAGCAACGTGAACTTTCTCCTTTTAACGCCGATTTTTCTGCCTATGGTAAAGAGCTTGGGCATTGATCCGGTTCACTTCGGCGTACTTATGGCGACAGTCGTAACGCTTGGCGTAATGACGCCGCCCATTGGCTCCGCCTTGTACACGGTCTGCGGCATCATTAAATGTCCGGTGGAAGACTACACCAGGGAGAGCCTGCCGTTCCTTGCCGC
>JAITAW010000157.1 GCA_031283905.1 Treponema sp.
GGCTTGACGCAGCGGGAGCCGTAGCTTTGAACCCATCCGTTTTTGGTAAAATGAAATCCGTCCAGAAGTTCGCCAAAATATTCCACCATGTCATTCCGTTCCGGCTCTCCGTGTACCAACACGTCAAGCCCGATTTCTTCCTGAAACGCAACGCAATGGTCAATATATTTTTTTATCTCAATTTCATAGCCGGCGTCCGATATGACGCCTTTCCGGTGATCATTCCGTGCTTTTCGTAGCTCGGCGGTCTGGGGGAAGCTCCCGATGGTGGTGGCCGGCAACAAGGGAAGGTTCAGCCGCCCCCGCTGGATAACGCTCCGTTCTGCATACGTTCCTGTTCGTGATTTTCCGGCGAGTTCCACCAGCCTGTCCTTCACCCCGTTGTTTTTTATCAGAGCCGAATTGGGATCGGATAACAAATTCCTCTTGTTTTCTTCAAGTAAGGATGTTTCCGTTTCAGAAAGGCTGGCGGAAGAAAACAGCTTTGCCAAGAGGGAAACCTCTTCCACCTTCTCGCAGGCAAAAGCCAGATATTTCTTGATTGCGCTTTCCGGCTCGTTTTTTAGCGAGTAGGGGCTGTGCAGAAGGGAACAACTGGTCGAAACAACGATCTGTTCTTTGGGGACCACCTTGTTTATCCGTTTAAGCAGTTCCATGCTTGCGGATAGATCGTTGCGCCAAATATTCCGCCCGTCCACGATGCCGGCTATAATAGTTTTGGAAGCGGCGCATTCCAGTCCTTCAAAATTGCGGTTTCCGTACAGAAAATCAAGACCGATGCCCCAGATTGGAACTCCGCAAAGCAGTTTTGTCGCCTCCGTTGAATGTTCAAAATAACTTGTTACGATAATTTTGATTCGTCCGCTCGTTGCCGCCAGATCTCCGTAGACGCCCTGAATCAGAGAGAGTATCGTATCGGAAGGATCCTTAACAAACGCGGGTTCGTCAAATTGTACATACACGGATTCATCCAGTTTTGCTATTTCCTCCAGCAACCGCTTATAAACTGGCATTATTTTATGAAGATATTTGAAGGGATCACCCCCGTCTTTTGTTTTTGAAAGAGCAAGGAATGTCAAAGGGCCTATGACGTTGATTTTTGTCGCTAAGCCCATGTCCTTTGCTTCCCGGTATTCGGATACTATCTTTGCCGGATCAAGCTGAAACACCATGTCATCGCTCAATTCGGGTACGATAAAGTGGTAATTGGTATTAAACCATTTGGTCATTTCCATAGCGGCGGACTCTCCATTTCCCCGGGCCATGGCAAAGTACCGTTCGTTTTTATCCGCTATTCCGGCAAACCGTTCAGGGACGGCATTGAGCAGCGCCATAGTGTCAAGCATATTGTCATAAAGGCTAAAGTCATTGGAACTGATAAAATCAATGCCCGCGTCTTTCTGCAAACGCCAATGTTTTTTCCGCAATGCCCGCGCAACGGCTTCGACCTCGTCAAAGGGAACTTTACGCGCCCAATAATTTTCTAAAGCTTTTTTGAGTTCCCTGTTTTCCCCTATTCGGGGAAACCCGTTAATGTGTGCTTTTATAGTCATGAAAAACTCCTTTTGAATCGGTTATGGCGGCTTACACGCAGTCGAAATTCTCTAATCTCCTGACCGGATGACATAGCGGTCAAAACCACGATAATCCGCGGCATTTTTGACAGCCAATCTCATTCCGTCAGTCTTTCCGGCATTTGAAGCCAGCGGCTGTTGCGATGGAATCAAATACCGGTTACAGTTACGGAATAACGGAGGATTCACCGGACCGCGCGATGCCCGACATCACTTTCCCTTGAAATAATATACAAATAGAGTATATTGTTTCATGGGAAGATAGTCAAGCTATCGCAATGCCTCATAAAAAATGTTACCCGCCTATGCTTATCCGAGGGACGCGATACCTCAAAATTATTTTAGTCGAAGACGGCATCGTCTGCGGGTATGCCGACAAGGATGCATAGCGAGCATAGTTTAATGCGCTTTTCTAGAGAAAAGCATGAAAAATATTGACAATGGCAACTTTATTCCTTAAAAAAAACTCCTCTTAAAGACCGCCCTCCGGCGGTCTTTTTTACTTAATCTAGGAACCCATACGGGCTCCTGATGAACCTAAATAAAGAATCCCCGCCACAAGCGGCGGGGTATTGAAGATTTCTCCTTGAAATCTTTGCGTATGTGGGGGAACAAATCCCCCACACCCCCAGTTTTTAATCCCTAAAGGGCGGGGAATTAACCCCTTTAGGGATTAAACCGGTAAAAACGTTGAACTCGTTGCTTCCGGCGTTTCTCCGGGGCGGGCGGCGTCAGTCGTCCACGCGGTTGAACGCCGCCTTTACCACATTCGGCGCGCCAGGGTAGGGCTTCACCAGCAGGGTGAAGCGGCGCATGAGCGCGTCAAACTGGTACACGCTCTCCCAGTTGACCGAGGGCAGGTGTTCAAACACCGGATCAAAAAAATCGCACTCAAGCCGGAAAAACGACCCATCGAACGACCACAGCCCGCCCGCGTCCTTGTAGTTCACGCGCCCCTGCCAGCGGCATCCCGTAAACGGGTCGCCGGCCTGCGCCCAAACCGCGCCGCCCCCAGCCGCGCACAAAAGCGCGAACAGCCCCGCGCATACCGTCCGCCTCATTCCCTTGCTCATTCCCCTATCCTCCGCACCTCTTTTGCAAACTCCCCGCCCAAATCCCGCTCTATGTTCCGCAAGGCCCGCGCGAGCGCCTCTTCCCGCGTAACGTGCCG
>JAITAW010000029.1 GCA_031283905.1 Treponema sp.
TGGGGGCGGTCCGGGTTGCAAGGCACAAACATTTCTTCGTTCTTTTTTACATGATGCCCGATTGCCGGGGCGCGCTCATCGGGCGCCGGAAGAAAATCAACCGCCGCATCGATGAGGGGCTGTACGCCCATATTCCGGCGCGAGGCTCCGGCAAATACCGGAAAAAAATCCCGCGTCAGCACCGCTTTCCTGATTTCGGCCTTGATAAGCGCTTCCCCGACAACCTCGCCCGCAAGGTACTTTTCGGTGACGCTGTCCGACACTTCCGAGAGGGCGTCAAAAAGTTTTTCACGCCACTTCTCCGCGTCAGCGAGACGTTCCGGGGCGATAGGCGAAAAAACCATGGTTTCGCCTTCGGTCTCCCTGTCCCAGCGGACTTCCCGCATGGAAATAAGGTCGATGACGCCTTCAAAATCGTGATCCGCGCCGATGGGTATCTGCAACGCCGTCGCGTCCGTTCCCAGCTTGGTTTTAATAGCT
The DNA here is from genome assembly GCA_031283905.1 of Treponema sp. Classification (GTDB taxonomy): domain Bacteria; phylum Spirochaetota; class Spirochaetia; order Treponematales; family Breznakiellaceae; genus JAIRKH01. The sequence continues at coordinate 481 of JAITAW010000029.1, forward strand.
TCCAGCGTCTGAAAAAAGTCCGCGCCCGGCCTGTCCATTTTGTTGATATAGCCGATGCACGGCACCTTGTAACGATCAGCCTGACGCCATACGGTCTCGGTCTGCGGCTCAACGCCGCTCACCGCGTCAAAGATCGCAATCGCGCCGTCCAATACCCGAAGCGAACGCTCAACCTCGGCGGTGAAATCCACATGCCCCGGCGTGTCGATGATGTTGATTTGAAACCCTCTCCAGTAGATCGTGGTAGCGGCGCTCTGTATGGTGATGCCCCGCTGCTGTTCCTGCTCCATCCAGTCCATGACGGCTTCGCCATCGTCAACTTCGCCTATCTTGTGGCTTTTTCCCGTATAGTAAAGGATGCGTTCGGTCGTGGTCGTCTTTCCGGCGTCAATATGAGCCATTATACCGATATTACGCATGGTTTTTAGATTTACTGACATGGGGATACATTTTACATATTTTTTTAGAAAAAACAACCGTCCAAGAAGCGGAAGGAAGACGGGAAGAAGCGCGTATGCCTCCCCGTCACGGCGTTCAGCCCCGGATACCCTTATTGAGCGATGTAGACAACATTCATTGGACTTGCAATCTTTTGCCGGACGGCTGCACAATCGCGTTTTCTATAAGGATACTAACGGCGTTTGAACGGCGCGGCCATGACCAAAGACAAGGTACGCTTATTGATATTTGCCGCGCGGTTTGATACAATAACGGTATGAAGATCGGCACACTACTTATTCATAACGCCGGTACCGCAGACGCCGCCACCGGTGCATTGAGTACCCCCGTCTTTCAGGCTTCCACATTTGATCAGAGCGTTTCCTTTCGGGAAGATGAGCGTACAGTTGAGCGGGAGTTTGATTATGCGCGATCCGGCAACCCCACCAGAAAAGCGCTGGAGCAAACCATTGCGGCGCTGGAAGGCGGCGTCAACGGTTTCGCCTTTTCAAGCGGCATCGCCGCCGTATCCTCGGTGTTGGGGATATTTGCCGCAGACGATCACATCATTGTGGCGGAAGACATTTATGGCGGAAGCTACCGGATCATCAACACTTTTTTTAAGCGGTGGGGCTTGGAATCCACAGCGGTCGATGCGTCAAACCTTGATGAAATCAAAAAAGCGATTAAGCCCAATACAAAGGCGCTGTTTCTTGAAACGCCTTCAAATCCCTTGCTGAAGATTACCGGCCTAAACGCGGCGTTTGCCTTGTCAAAAGAAGCGGGACTCGTTTCCATTGTTGACAATACCTTCATGACCCCGTATTTGCAGCGTCCGATTGAAAACGGCGCGGATATTGTGATACATTCGGCAACCAAGTTTCTCGGCGGACATAGCGATGTACTTGCCGGGCTTGCGGTCGTCCGCACCGAAGCGCTTGGCAGGGAAGTGTACCGCGTACAGAATGGCTTTGGCGCGGTGCTTGCACCCTGGGACTCGTGGCTGACATTAAGAGGGATCAAGACCCTCAAGGCGCGGCTTGCCATACAGCAGGAAACCGCTCTGGCTATCGCAAAACGGCTTCAGGAACACGGGCATGTTGAGGCCGTGTACTACCCGGGGCTTGAAGGTCATCCGGGCAAAACGACGCATGACGCGCAGGCTTCCGGCGCGGGCGCGGTACTTTCGTTTAAGACAAAAACAACCGAACAGGCGGTGCGTTTCCTGGGGAAAACGAGACTCGCCGCGGCCGCGGTAAGCCTCGGCGGGGTCGAGACCATCGCGTCCTATCCGGTTCGCATGAGCCATGCGTCTATGCCAAAGCAGGAGCGGGAACGGCTTGGCATCACGGATAGCCTGATACGCATTTCCGCAGGACTCGAAGATACCGAAGACCTGATCGCGGATTTTGAAGAAGCCCTGGCATGACGCAAGGAGATAACGAGCATGAATATTGAAACTGCCTGTGTTCACGGGGCGCAGCCCTTCGACCCGATTACCGGCTCGATAAGCGTCCCGATTTATCAGACCGCTCCCTTCCGGCACCCAGAATTAGGAGGCTCAACCGGTTTTGATTATTCACGATCCGAAAACCCCACGAGAAGGGCGCTGGAACAGACCATCGCGCTTCTCGAACATGGGACGCATGGACTTGCCTTTGCCACGGGAATGGGCGCCATATCGTCAATAATCAAAATCTTTCCTCCTTTTGACGGCGGAGAGAATGGCAGAAAAACGCATTTCATCGTTTCGGAAGACCTGTACGGTGGAACGTACCGGCTTTTCAGCGAGTATTACACGCGGTACGGGTATGCGTTTTCATGGGTTGACACCAGTGAATTCTCCCGCATAGAAGCCGCCATGCGCCCTGAAACCACGGCGCTCTTCATCGAAACGCCGTCAAACCCCATGATGAAAGTAACGGACATTCAACAATGCGCGGATCTTATCCACCGGAAGGGGGGGCGGCTCATCGTTGACAACACCTTCCTCACCCCGTACTTTCAAAACCCGCTCGATCTCGGCGCCGACTTTGTCATTCATTCCGGCAGCAAGTACCTTGCCGGTCATAACGACACCCTTTCCGGCTTCATCGTCCATTCCAGCGATGAGTACGCTGAACCTCTTTTGAAAATCCAGCGGAGCGAAGGCGCGGCGCTCTCGCCGTTTGACTCGTGGCTCACCCTGCGCGGCATAAAAACCCTGCCTGTACGCATGGAGAAGCATCAGACAAATGGAAACATTGTCGCGAAATGGCTTCGAACCCATCCCGCTGTGGAAAAAGTGTTTTACACGGGATTTGACGATCATCCGCAGCGCGATTTGTCCCAAAAACAAGCGCGCGGACATAACGGCATGACTTCTTTTTATGTCCACGACGCCCGTACAATCCCCTCGATTCTGAAAAATGTCAAGCTCGCGTTGTTTGCCGAGAGTTTAGGCGGCGTGGAATCCCTCATCACCTACCCTCTGGTACAGACCCACGACGCAATACCCGAAGAAATGCGCCTTTCGGCGGGCGTGAACGAAAAACTCCTGCGTCTTTCGGTTGGTATAGAAAATCCTGATGACATTATCGCGGATTTGAGCAATGCGCTGAGAGCGCGGTGAGACCGGAAGCAAAGCCAAGCGGCGCTTGCAAACGCGCCGCTTGAAGCGCGAAGAACGGGTTTCTTGACAGACCCCGTGAACTGTGGTTGAATAGAGGCAATGCGGCTAGGCGGTTCCGGAGCATCATGTCTTGAAACGGCTTGTATGCATAAAGAAGTAACAGTATGGCGGTACTGTACGAAAACCCGTTGACGGATGACCTCAATGGTTATGCGGCGCGGAGTTCCGCACAGTGCGGCGGTTTGTTTTTTGCAAAAAGGGTAAAGGAAAGAATTATGGTAAAACAAATAGGCGCGTCCGTGCGCCGCGCAATACGTACATGGCTCAAAGCCATATACTGGAAACTGAATCCGCTCTACCGAAGGTGCGTCGCATTAGAGAATCAGCTTAACGCCGCGAACCGGCAGACAGTTGACAGGATTAACGCCATACTGGAAGTCATGAACCGGCAAGGACTTGAGAGGCTCGACGCCGTAGAGTTTAAACTGAATATCATGAACCGGCAAGAACTTGAAAGGCTCGGCTTTGTAGAGTCTAGACTGAAAATCATGAAC
>JAITAW010000033.1 GCA_031283905.1 Treponema sp.
TGAACGGGAGCGCTCCGAAGCGGAGTTCGCCGCGGAAATCCGCGCCCAACAGGCGGCGTTGCAATCGCCGGTCCCGCCCGCGGCCAAACGCGACGCGTACCGCTCGGGCGATCCGGCGAGGATAGCGGCGGCCGGCGTTACCCAGGCGGACGCGGACTATATCGCCGCGCTCGCGGCCATCGCCGGGCTGGAATAAGCGGCGGGGAAGGGCGCGCGCATTTATGGCGCGCGCCCTTCCCGCGTGGACTAGGCGGGGAGGGGAGTGCGGCGCATTTATGGGGCGCATTTATAGAGCGCGTCCTTCCCGCGCTGCGGGGTCTGCGCTTCCCGCGTGGAATAGGCGGGGAGGGGAGTGCGGCGCATTTATGGGGCGCAGTTATGGAGCGCGCCCTTCCCGCGTGGAATAGGCGGGGAGGGGAGGGTGGCGCATTTTGTTCTTCATGCCCGTTCCCCTGACCGGCATGATTTTTATCATGTTTTTAACCCGTAAAAGGGTTCCGTGCAAACTGCCATCGGACTTTAGTCCGTAGCAGCCCCGATAATCGAGATCTTTTGCATATTCATGCAAGAAATCTACAAGTGCAACAGGCTGCTAGCCGAACGGAGTCCGAGCCGCCGACATTCCGGCGCTCATCCTTATCTATTACGTTCTCCAAAAATCGCCGTTCCAACGCGAACCAGCGTTGCGCCTTCTTCTATAGCGATTTCAAAATCATTCGACATTCCCATGGAAAGGCAATGCCAATGTCCCGGAAAACGCGCTTCCAACATATTCCTCGCCGAAACAACGACCCGGAACGCTCTGCGGACGGCTTTCTCATCGTTTGTGAAAGGCGCCATGGTCATAAGCCCCGAAAGCGCAAGTCCCGGGTAAGCGAGAGCTTTTTCCGCAGCGCGGCATAGGGCGTCCACATCGGGAAAACCGGACTTGGAAGCCTCGGCCGTGTGCATTTCAAGCAATATCGCCTGCTTCGCACACTCCGCGCCGCGTTCCTGCGTCAGTTTGCCCAATTCATCAATCAAGGCGTCCCTATCGACAGATTGGATGCAGTCGAACAGGCTAATCGCGGCTTTTGCCTTGTTGCGCTGAAGTCCTCCTATCAGATGAGCCTGCATATCGGGGCGCGTCTTCTTTAGTCCGGCGAATTTGCCGGACGCCTCCTGTATCCTGCTCTCCCCAAAGAGCCGCTGCCCCGCGTCATAGGCTTCCTCCACGGCGGGCGCGCCGTGAAATTTTGAAACCGCGCAGAGCCGAACTTCCTCGCCGCTCCTGCCGGAACGGGCGCGGGCGTTTTCTATTTGCTCCCGCACTCGCAGTATCGCTTCCGTAATCGACATAGTGGGGATATAGTAGCATACTAACGAAAAAAGGTGAATTACACGAACGGCGCGAACAAGGCTCGCCGCATGTTGTATATTCGAGCGTCTGCCGGAATGCGGCGCTGCATCCGTTCGCCGCGTACGGGTAAAAGCGGTACGAGCTGGCTGTAGCGGCCGGTTCTTTGCCATCTTGTTTCTTTTTCTGATATATAGTAATGTTACATAAGGCTATAGTAGCCTCACATAAATATTTTATTTTGGAGCGCGTATGAAACGATTTCTGTTTTTTTTGCTGATAGGTCTCGCCGCAAGTTCCACTGTGTTCGCCCAGAAAAAGGGCGATGTCATGTATGTCGCGGTGAAAAGCGTGAATGTAAAATCTTCCAAGGGTTTCTTTGCATCCACGAAAGGAACGCTGTCCTATGGAACGCAGGTTACGGTCCAGAGCGTGAGCGGGAGCAAAGTTGAAGTTACGGCGGGAAATCTGACCGGTTGGGTGGACGGCTCTTCATTAACAAGCAAACGCATCACCGCATCGACCGCGTCGACATCCGCTTCCGCTAAAGAGATTGCGCTTGCGGGAAAAGGATTTAATGAGGAAATTGAAGGCGTCTATAAAGCGGAGAACGCGAATCTTGAACAAGCGTACATCGCTATTGACGCTGTTGAAAGCGTTGTTGTGGACAACAACGCTTTAAAACAGTTTATTGTCGACGGAAAACTTGCCGGAGCGGAGGAGAATAATTAAATGAAAAAAATCATGGGAGCGATCTGTATTGTACTGGTAATTATATCTTGCGAGACGATCGGAGTGGGAATAGACGCCGCCAACAGGGCGGGTTTTATTAATGAACAGGCCGCCGACGCGCTTGGACGCATGAATGACGCGATAACGGATGCCACGAAGGACATTACGCCGTCTGAAGAGTATTATATTGGACGCGCGGTTGGCGCAAATATTCTTTCAAATTACACGCTGTATACGAAAGACCCTGAATTAACCTTGTATGTCAACAAAATCCTTAACGTTTTGGTCGTCAACTCTCCGCGTCCTGTTATTTACAACGGGTATCATGCGGCTATTCTTGATACGGATGAGATAAACGGATTTTCCACATCGGGCGGACATATTTTCATAACCCGGGGTTTGTTGAACGCGGCGGATTCCGAAGACGCGCTTGCCGCCGTGCTTGCGCATGAGCTTGCCCATATTCTGCTTCAGCACAGCATTAAATCCATAAAGAACAGCCGGTTCACCGGCGCTCTCCAGCAAGTCGCCGGCATAGCGGCCGAATCAATGGGGCTTGACCAGCTTACCCAAATTTTTGACGAATCTGTTCGGGAGGCGGTCAATAACGCGCTTGACAAAGGGTATTCCAGGGAACAGGAATACGAAGCGGACGCCGAGGCCGTCTCCCTTCTCGCCGCCGCAGGATACACGCCGTCCAGTATTGTAGGAATGCTTGAAAGCATTAAAGCTCATAGCGGAGGCGAGAAGGCGTTTCCTTCTGTGGAAAGCGCCTTAAAATCGACCCATCCGAGTCCGGACGACCGCTTGCAGGAAGTCAGGAAGAAACTTGCCGCCTACGGGAGCTTGCCCGATAATTTAGCGGTACGGAAAACTCGGTTTGCCGTGGCGCTGAAAAAATAATATGAGAGGCTTTCCAACAAACGCTTGGAAAGCCTCTTGCGTGTACAAGAGGGGTGATCAAAAGCCAATTGGAGTCGAGAGGATGATCCCTCAAAAAGTATGGTTTAGACTGTTTATAATTACAGAGAGGATTGTATGAAAAAAAACGCAAAAAAACTGCTCGCGTTTTCCATTATCGTGGTTACGGTATTTTCCGCGGTTGCGGCGCTTCAATTTCTGGGTGTGTTCGATTATCTCGAATTTAAGACCTACGATTTACGGGTGAACCTTTTCGCGGCCTCGGCAAAACCTTCTGACGAGATAATCGTCATTCTCCTTGACCAGGACAGCCTGGACTGGGGCCGCGCCGAGAAGGGCTGGGGATTCCCCTGGCCCCGTTCCGCGTGGGCTGAGTTTATTGACTATATGAATGCGGCGGGCGCAAAATCCCTCGCTTTAGATCTGCTTTTCACCGAGCCTTCCGTGTATGGCGAGAAAGATGATGAAGAATTCGCCCGCGCCGCGAAAGACTTCGGCAAGGTTATGCAGATTGTTCATTTCAGCACCCAGACGGGGAGCGCCCAGGCATGGCCCCCCTCCTTACACGCGCCGCTTTTTGAGCCTTCCGGTTTCGGCGGTTTCCTTGAAAAATTCGATCTGAAAGATGAAGGAGCGGCCGCGTTCGCGCAATTCCCCATTCCCGGCATTCTCACCGCCGCCGGCGCTCTAGGTTCGGATGTCGGCACCTTCGATCCGGACGGAACGGTCAGGCGTCTTAGCCTTTTCACCCTTTTCGATGGAAAGGCGGTGCCGGGCGAAGCCGCCGCTTCTCTTATGATAGGCGGAAGCGGCGCTGCCATACGGTATGACGCGAAAGAAAAGGTGATCGAATGGGAAGGACGCCGCATACCGGTTGACAAGGACGGCAAGAGCCTGCTCCGTTTCCGGGGCGCGAATTTCCAGCGGTACATTCCGTATCCGATGTCGATCATGCTCCAAAGCGCGGAAGATTACCGGAGCGGAAAAACGCCGGAATATCCGCCTGAAGACTTCAAAGACAAGTACGTGTTCTGCGGTTACTATGCGCCCGGCCTCTTTGATATTGTTACGACGCCGGTAAGTTCCGTATACCCCGGTATGGGCGCTCACATCACCATGCTGGACAATATGTTGCAGGGAGATTTTACACAAGAGACGCCGCCGGCTCTGGATATGGCGCTGCTGTTCCTTAGTATCGCCATTGTCGCGGCTCTTACGGTGTTCCCTTCCAAACACCAGCTGCAACTGTCGCTTGGCTCCATGCTTCTGTTTTTGACGGCGGCCATAGGCGGCTGTTTCTTCGCCTATCTGATCGGCCGGTGGCTTCATGTTGTTGTTTTGCTGGCGGGCATCGCCGCGTCGTATCTCATTTCAACGCTGTACAACTACGCGACCGAAGGGAAGCAGAAACAGTACATCAAGAAGGCGTTCAGTCGGTATTTAAGTCCGGTGTTCATCGATCAACTCATCGCCAACCCCGAACAGTTGAAACTCGGCGGGGAACGCAAGGAAATCAGCATCTTTTTCTCGGATATTCAGGGTTTCAGCACTATTTCCGAACGTTTGCAGGATCCGGTCGTCTTGACCGAACTGTTGAACGATTACCTTACTTTTATGACCAACATCATTCTGGATTCAGGCGGCACGATTGACAAATACGAAGGAGACGCGATTATCGCCTTCTGGAACGCCCCGCTTGACTTGCCCGATCATGCGGCGCGCGCCCTTGCCGCGGCGATGGAATGTCAGGCGCGTCTTTCCGATCGGCAGGATTACTATGAAGAAAAATACGGCGCGCGCCTGATTACCCGTATAGGGCTTAATACGGGGCTTGCGGTTGTGGGCAACATGGGATCGGAAATACACTACAACTACACCATGCTCGGAGACGCGGTGAATCTGGCGGCGCGCCTTGAAGGGCTTAACAAGCAGTTCGGCACCTTCCTCATGTGTACGCAACACACGTTTGATTCGGCGGCCGCCGCGCTTTCCAGCAAGACTGTCATTGCGAAATCCGCGAACAAAAATGACGCATCCCAAAAAGCCGTTGCGCGGAGCTTCGTTTTACCTGAGGCTTTCTACGGACGAAAACTCGCGTCCGTCGCGGTTGTGGGCAAAAAAGAGCCTGCGGTTGTATATGAACCGGTTCAAAAAGACATTTTTGAAGTAAAGAAACCGGTGTTGGAACAATTTGACGCGGCGCGGGACCTGTTCTACGCAGGCAAATTCTCCGAAGCCCTGCCCTTGTTTGAAGCCATCATCAAAGAGGACAGACCCGCACATTTCTACGCGGAGCAGTGCAAGTACTACATTGGACGCGCAGGCGAATGGAAAGGGTATTGGCAGGCTGTGTCAAAATAGGCGCATGATGATTTCTTTCGATGCCGTCAAAACCATCAAAGCTGATATTGCCGGACTGTCGGTTTTCGCTTCCATTAGGGAAGAGCCGCTCATACGGGCGTTCCGCGCGGCGCTTGACGCTTCGCGCGTTGCGGAGCCTTTGGAAGCCGGCGTCCAAGCCATTGCCGGCGCGTGGGGCGATTTTATGACGGCTTTTCTTGCCCGGCAAAGTTTTGCCGAGGTTTCCCCAACGTGGCGTTCGGCTGTGGCGTCTCTTGTCATTCACGCGGATAACGAGTTCGCCCGTATTGCCGAAAGGAAAAACGCGGAACTATCCCCGCTCTTGAAAACCCTCGCAAACATAGATCTTGAGCGGCTTTCCCGCATCGCCTCGTTTGATGTGATCGGCTTTGGCTTCACTATGGCGGATACGGTGCGGAAAGCCGGCTTTGAGGCGGCGGCGTCCAACATTGAAGCGTGCGCCCGCGCGTTATGGGAGGCGGAAGCGCAGGAGCCGCTAGCGGAAAAGGCCGCATGGAGCGGAGAGCGGCTTTTTGCGCATATACGGGCAAAAGGAGCGGGAATTCTGGGGCAATACGCGGCATTCCGTTGGAACGGCGAGGCCGCCGGCGCTCCGGGCTGTCGTGCGCTCCATTTGCAACCGGTGCGCAACCCGGATCCGGTAAAACTTTCAGACCTTTTCGGGTATGAAGACCAGCGGAATGTGGTCATTGCAAATACCATGCGCTTTCTGGAAGGGAAAGCCGCAAACAACCTCCTGTTATACGGGGACAGGGGAACCGGCAAATCGGCGACCGTTAAAGCGGTCTGCAATGAATACGCGGAACGGGGCTTGCGGCTTGTCGAGGTTCATAAAGAAGTCGCGCGGATTCAAACCATTATGGAAGAACTCTCGACGCGGGGGCCGCGTTTTGTCGTCTTCATTGACGACCTCTCTTTTGAGACAACGGACGACTCTTTTACCGGCTTGAAAGCCCTTCTTGAAGGCGGCGTTGAGAAAAAACCGGAAAACATCGTTGTGTACGCAACGAGCAACCGGCGGCATTTCGTAAAAGAACATTCCATTCAGACTGACGCCCCCCGCGCTTTTGACGCGGTGCAGGAACAACTCTCCTTGGCCGACCGGTTCGGACTTACCGTGGTGTTTACCGCGCCGGATCAGGAGGAATTTCTCTCCATTGCCGAACACATAGCGGAACAACGGGGGATTTTCGATACGGACGGGCAGACTTCCCTTTCGTCCGCCGCGCTTCGGAAAGAATTCCGCGAAAACGCCGTGCGGTGGGAACGCTGGTTCAACGGACGCTCGCCCCGTACCGCCGCGCAGTTTGTAGCGTGGGTTTCCACCGGGGAAGGCTTTCCGTGGGAATAACCGGTAAATCGCCAACCGCCACAGGCGGTTTTCTTGCGCCACGCATCGCGCCTCACCGCAGCGCCGCACGGTAACGGTAGCTATACGCCGCGCCCCGCCCCGCGCGGTGAACACGCCACGGCAAAGCTTCCGTTAGAGCGCCCCGCCGGTTACGCGGCGT
>JAITAW010000204.1 GCA_031283905.1 Treponema sp.
GCCTTGTTTGGAGAAGGCGGGAAAATCCAAACGAACAGTACCTGCCGGAATTGCGGGAAAGAACTGCAGGCAGAGTGGAAGGCCTGCCCGTATTGCGGAACGGCAGCCCTAGAGCTGTCTGCCGGACCGGGGCCGAATGTGGCAGGAGGCTGGCAAACAGTGGCAACCGGAAGTATTTCTACCGGTGAAACGGCGGGTACTTCCACATCCGGGAATACTCCGAACAATGCTGGGGCTTATAACGACCGCGGCGATGCGTATGAAAGAAAAGGCGAGTATGACCGGGCTATCGCAGATTACACCGAAGCAATCAGGCTTGATCCGAACTTTGCCATTGCTTATGACAGCCGCGGCGATGCGTATGAAAGAAAAGGCGAGTATGACCGGGCCATCGCAGATTACACCGAAGCAATCAGGCTTGATCCGAACTTTGCATGGGCTTATGCCAGCCGTGGCGATGCGTATGAAAGTAAAGGCGATTATGACCAGGCCATCGCGGATTACACTGAAGCAATCAGGCTTGATCCGAACGATGCCTATGCTTATGCCAACCGCGGCGATGCGTATAGCAAGAAATCCCAAAAAAAACAGGCTATTCAGGATTTGGAAAAGGCCATACAGCTCGACCCAACTTATCAATGGGCCAAAGACAGGTTAAAGAAAATTCGGCGGTGGTGGTGAAATGAATAAACACGGATATCGGACAAGAACAACGCCTTATTATTAAATGCCGGAAACGGTGCATTTTAAGCGGAGCTTTAATCTCAGCTTTAATAAAACGGCAATTTTATCACATGGAGGCATAAACAATGGCGGGACCATTAAACGCGAAAGTTATCATGGCAAAATGTTCGAGTACCAATAAAGCCTTTGGCATTCGGATTGAACAGCGGGGCAGGGATTGGGTGCGGACATGGGCGTTTCCCATTGATGAACGTAAGGCGAAACGGGAGGGCTTTGACGCAAACACCGTCAGCGGTTCCATGGATGCCGATGACGAATATCCCGGCTGCCCGCACTGCGGCAGCGATGGGTTTGTGCAGTGCGGCTGCGAAAAGATAGGCTGCGCGGGTGGTGTGCGGGATCACGGCGATCATGCGGATTATACCTGTCCCTGGTGCGGAGAAGATATTGAACTTGAGGACGTCAGCAGCTTTGATGTTAAAGGCGGCGGATTTTAATTTTACAGGAGGAACAGTAAATGATGGATTTACCCAATGGGTATTTGATTCCAACGAAAAAATTCAAAAAGGTAATCGTTGGGAAGAAACGTGGCGAAGGCGGCCAAGGCGCGGTTTACGAGGTAAACTATGACGGCAAGCATAAGGCGCTCAAGTGGTATTCGGGAAAAAAATTCAGAAACCCCGATAAATTTTACGAAAATCTTGAGAACAACATCAAGAAAGGAAAGCCCACCAAAGCCTTCCTGTGGCCGGAAGACCTTACCGACCACGCCGGCGAAGCTTTCGGCTACATCATGGATTTGCGGCCCCCTGAGTATAAGGACTTTTCAAAATTCCTTATCGGTAAAGAAGCATTTGCCAGCGTAACCGCGATGGTCAACACCGCTCTGCATATTACCGCCGGTTTCAGGGCGCTGCATAACAGCGGCTACAGCTACCAGGACTTGAACGACGGCAACTTTTTTATCAACCCCAAAAACGGCGATGTGCTTATCTGCGATAACGACAATGTGTCGGAATACGGCAAGAATTCCGGTATCGCGGGAAAGGCCCGCTACATGGCGCCGGAGATTGTCGCAAAAAAAGCGAATCCCGATATCAAGACCGACAGATTCTCCCTTTCGGTGGTGCTGTTTCTGCTGTGGACGCACAATCACCCGTTGGAAGGCAAGAATGGTTGCCCTGTCTGCATGGACGCGGAACACGAAAAAAGAATATACGGTACAAATCCCGTATTCATTTTTGATCCCGATGACGATTCCAACCGGCCTGTGCAGGGGATCCATAAAGGCGCCATAGCCCACTGGCGTTTGCTGCCGGAGTACCTGAAGCAGGAATTCATCAAAGCCTTCAGCACGGAGTTGATGAGCGAGCCGTCAAAACGAATCATAGACCAGGAGTGGCTGCGGCTCTTTATCCGTATGCGGGGCGAGATTTACAAATGCGCCTGCGGGGAGGTGTATTTTACCGATCCGGAGAATCCGAATCCTTGCCCCGAATGTAAAAAGGCCGCGGCCTTTCCGTTCTACATAAAAACCCGCCGGTATAATCTTCCGATGCATCAGCGCGCGAAGCTGTATGCCTGCCATACGGAAAAAGACTCTGATGATTTTGAAACCCTAACCGGAGAAGCTGCAGCAAAAGACGGCGGTTTTGAACTCAAGAACGTATCGGCTAAAAACTGGACGGTAACGGATAGGGAAAGCTCAAGTCCGCTTGTTCCCGGCGCTTCTGTTATGCTCAAGAAAAACATGGTTATCAATTTTGGCGGCGATACCGCTGAAATAAAATAAATTTACAAGGAGAAAGAAATGTCATTGACAGATAAAGTTGAAATTCCCAGAAGGACGATGGTGTTGTTTTTTGTGATCGACACCTCTGGTAGCATGGACGGCAAAAAAATCGGCGCGGTGAATACCGCGATTGACGAAGTTATTCCAGCCCTAAAAGAGCTCTCCGATGAAAACGCGGACGCGCAAATCAAGATAGCGGCCATGGAATTTTCCAACGGAGCGCAGTGGATTACCGCCAATGGGCCGGTAGAAGCCGATCAGTTTTATTGGAACTATTTGGAAGCCGGAGGGGTTACCGATTTTGGCGCGGCCTGCAGAGCGTTAAACGAAAAACTTTCAACCAAGGGATTCATGCGGGAAGCGACCGGCTCTTTTGCCCCGGCAATTTTTTTGATGTCAGACGGCGACCCCACCGATGACTGGCAGAGCGGCCTTAACATCCTTAAACAAAACAACTGGTTCAAAGCGGGGGTAAAAGTCGCGGTTGCCATAGGGGATGACGTGAACAAAGAGGTACTCAAGGCGTTTACCGGCACTATGGAAGCGGTTTTGGAAAATCGTAACGCGGCGATGCTCAAAAAGATGATCAAGTTTGTCAGCGTCCGTGCTTCACAGGTGGCGAGCAAGAGTTCCAATGTCAGCGATTCTTCGGAGGATACGGGGGATGAACAGAAACAGGAAGAGTTAAACGCATCTCTACAGGAGTTTGTTAAGGATGCCGCGGCGGCACCGGAAAACGATCAAGTGGACTGGTAATCACTATGCCGTACAAATCATTTTCCACCACGGTAGCCGGCATAAGCCACACAAAACACGGTAAGGGTTGCGAGGATCATTCGCTCCATTATCCTGACTATTCGGTTAAATCCGCGCCGCTTGCCCTTGCCGTAGTCGCCGATGGGCATGGGGACGACAACTGTTTCCGCAGCGCAAGGGGTGCGAAATTTGCCGCCTCCGCCGCAAGGGATGCCATCATTAAATTCGAAGACTGGTTAAGACCGCGGCTGCTTCAAATCATGAAAAGGAAAGTATTTGAAGAATATATCCATAACCTTGTTAACCACATCATAAAGGAATGGCGCGGAAAAGTTAAACTGGATTATACCGGTAATCCTGTTACCGGCGAAGAACTGTTCCATGTTGGGGAAAAATATCAAAAACGTTATGCTGCGGGACAGGATTTACACCATGCCTATGGAACTACGCTGATAGCCACCGCCATAACAAAAGATTACTGGTTTGGTATTCACATCGGGGACGGGCGGTTTACCGTGCTGTACCCGGACGGCACCTTTGACCAGCCTGTTTCCTGGGATGAGCGCTGTTACCTCAATGTTACCACCTCAATCTGCGACGATGACGCGGCTAAGAGCGCGCGTGTATACGCACTCGCGTCCGAAAAACTGCCCGCCGCTGTTTTTTTATGCAGCGACGGCGTAGACGACAACTACCCCGTTGAGGAAAACGAAAAATATCTGTACAAACTTTACCGGACAGTCGCGCTCACCTTTGCCGAAGACGGCTTTGATTCTACCTGCGGCCAGTTGAAAGACCTTGCCAATTCCTTCGCCACCAAAGGCAAGGGCGACGATACCAGCATCGCCGGAATCATCGACATGGAAGCGGTAAAAAACATTGCCCCCATCTTGCGGAAACAGGCAGAGGCGGACGACCAGAAAGCCGCCGCCGAAAAAGCCGATAAAGCGGAAGCAGTGCGCCTTGCTGCGGAGAAGGCAGCGGCAGAGAAAGTCGCCAAAGCAGAGGCGGCACGGATTGCGACGGAAAAGGCAGAAGCTGACAAAGCAGCAAGCGCAGCCGAGGCAGCCCTCCGGGAGAAAGAAGCAAAGCTTGTCGCAGAAAAAGCCGCCGCGGAGAAGGCAGCGGCGGAAAAAGCAAATGCCGCGGAGGACGCCGTCGTCATCCAAGCCTATGAGAAACAAACAGCGCCGGCGCAGCACAGCGATGATCTGAATGCTTATGGAGAATTCGAGCATTCTAAAAAAATTGATATTATTATAGAAGATAAAAATCCATGAACAGCCAATTTACCGTCATCGTTCAAACCCTCATTACGGAGCAGGGCAAAGACGCGCGGATCAACCCCGTCAAATGCAAGGCCTTTCTGCCTGATTATACCAGAAACGAATTCACCAAAGAACGCCGCCTTTTGCTTAAAGTGGTCGAGGCCGGCGTGGCAAGAGAAATAGACGCCGCCGAAAACATTGAAACCGGCAGGAAACTACAGGTGAGGCATTTGCGGTTTGGGTTTGAGCTGCAGAAAACCCCCATACCGGTATTTCTGAAGGAGGAGGCACTCTAAAAAAACGGACTTGAGAAACCGGAACATTGTTTGTTTCTCATCATGTTGTAAAGTCCTCTATAATATCCGCCCGTGGACCTTACTGAGGAACAACAGGGGCTCCTCGTTTTTCCCACTTCCCCAGGGGGACTCGTATGCCCAGTCTGAACCGGGGCATTTCAAGATACCCCGCATCCCCTAGGGTAACCTGAAAGAGATTGCTCCTATCCGCTGAGAAAAACCCCTCTTGCGGGGAGAACTCAAGTCCCAAGTCGACGAAGAGCCTGAATCCCCCGGGGATTTCCCCATCATACCCCAGGCTTAACAGGGCGCTTTCCAAGCGTAAGCTCAAGACTCCAGAGGCAGTATACAGTCTCCCCACCAGGGTTACCGCAACAAACAACT
>JAITAW010000225.1 GCA_031283905.1 Treponema sp.
ATGACTCCGATCTGCTGGATCGTAACCGCAAAAAAAAGAATCGTACCGGCGGCGAGGCATGAACGGATGTATGCTCCAGCCGTATTGACGTGATCCTCAAGCCCGTTGCGCCTGCGGAAGAAAAGAATGGGACACAGGGAAAGGCTTCCCAGTAAAAACCGCACTCCGTTAAATGTAAATGGCCCCACATAGCGCATACCCGAACGCTGGGCTACAAACCCGAAGCCCCACAAAAACGCGGTGAGCAGCAGGAGCAGGTCGGAGCGGAATGCTTTCTTATTCATGGCGGAGACTGTAGCACAAAAACAAGAAAATGGGAAGCGAATGGAAGGCCGGAAAAAGCCTGCGCCGCCGTTTTAACCTTGCCATAAAAGGCGAATTGTTTTATACTCTTTTCCTAGAGTTATGAGAATACTATCATGGAATGTAAACGGTATTCGCGCCGTTGAGAAAAAAGGATTTTCGCAATGGCTTCACCAGGAATCGCCGGATATACTTTGTGTGCAGGAGACCAAGGCGGATCCCGGGCAGTTGTCAAAAGAATTGCTCAATCCGGTTGACAATACGGGCGCGCCCTATTTCACGTACTGGGCGAGCGCGAAAAAGAAGGGCTATTCCGGCACGGCGATTTTCAGCAGAATTGAGCCGATTAAGACTCAGAACCTAGGTTTAAGTGAATTTGACGATGAAGGCAGGGTTTTGCAAGCCGACTACCCGGATTTCTCCCTGATTTGCGCCTATTTCCCCAACGCCCGGGAGGGAGGAGCGCGTCTTCCGTACAAACTCGCGTTTTGCGCGGCTATGCTCAAACATTGCGACGCGCTCGTTGAACAGGGGCGGCGCATCGTGCTGTGCGGGGACTACAACATCGCCCACGAATACATAGATCTTGCCCGCCCTGCGGAAAACGAGGGCAATTCCGGCTTTTTGCCGGAAGAGCGGGCGTGGATGGATTCGTGGCTTGCGGCCGGTTACATCGACGTCTTCCGGCATTTTCACCCGGGCGAGCCGGGGCATTACAGTTGGTGGACGTACCGCGGCGGCGCGAGAGAGCGCAACGTTGGATGGCGCATAGATTACCACTGCGTTGACAAAGACTTCCTGCCCCGCGTGGAAGCATCCTTCATACGAAGCGATGTGTTCGGATCGGATCATTGCCCGGTCGAAATTCATCTCACGTGAGAGCTTTTTTCAAGACCGAAGTTTTGAAAAATCTCGTGAATTCCATTACAAGGAGTGTTTTATGCGTCTTAAATACAATTCGCCCGTTGTTTTGACATTTGCGTTTATATGCACGGGAGTGTTGCTTTTAAATCAATTTGTGTTCCCCAATCTCATCGCCGCGTGGTTTATGGTACCCGGACAGGGGGCTTTCTCTTTTCCCAGGGACATCATAAACCTCTTTACCCATGTTATCGGACATGCCGATTGGCCGCATTTAATCGGCAATTTCTCGATCATCCTGTTGGTTGGACCCATGCTTGAAGAAAACCACGGTTCGCCGGACATGCTGTTTATGATGGCCGTTACCGCGTTTGCAACCGGACTGCTCAACGTGATCTTTTTCCCGACCGCCTTGCTCGGCGCGTCAGGCGTTGTTTTTATGATGATCCTCCTTGCCTCTTTTACCAATATTCAGAAAGGCGAAATTCCCCTCACGTTTATTCTGGTGCTGATTCTCTATTTGGGAGAACAAATTGTGCAGAGCTTTCAAGAAGATTCAATTTCACAATTCGCCCACATAGCCGGAGGCTTTCTGGGGAGCATCTTTGGGTTCCTCAACCGTTCCGAACCGCGAAAATGACGAGACGCGAAATTTTACGGAAGATCACCGCCTTCCCCATTGTGGCGTCGGTTTTGGCGGAAGACCTTTTGGCGGGCGACTTCCGCTCCGTGTTTCGGGGACAGGGCATAGAAGCTGACGAGGTTCGGCGCTATGAGACGGGAGATGACGTTCGCTCCATCGACTGGAATGTAAGCGCGAGGTTCGGTACGCCCTATGTAAAAATGTACCGCGAAGAAAGAGAGCTTGCGGTGTTTATTGCGCTTGATTGTTCCGCATCCATGCGTTGCGGAAGCGTGATGAAGAGATCGGAACAAGCCGTTTTAGCGTCCGCTTTGCTTGCGTTTTCCTCCGAACGTTCCGGGCAGCGTCTTGGGTCCGTGTTTTTCGACACGGAAATTTTCAGAATGTTTCCGGCGGCCAAGGGCAGACCTCATACGCTCGCCGTCATCACCGATGCGTTGCGGGAGAGCGGCGTTGACAGGGAACCGGACGCGGAATACGGGGATATGCCGGAGAAAAAAGAGAAAAAAACAAAGAGCGGAGAAAAAAGCAGCAATCT
This sequence comes from Treponema sp., assembly GCA_031283905.1. GTDB lineage: Bacteria > Spirochaetota > Spirochaetia > Treponematales > Breznakiellaceae > JAIRKH01. Next base: position 2,346 of record JAITAW010000225.1, read on the forward strand.
GGGCGTTGCGCTCACCGGATTGGAACGTATGTTGAAACGGCGCAGTCTCATCTTTGTTATATCCGATTTTTTTTGCATGAACTGGGAGCAGGAACTTGGCAGGCTGTGCCGGAAACATGATGTCGTCGCCATACGGATAACGGATCCGCTTGACGCGATTCTTTATAACGCGGGGCTTGTCGTCATGGAAGATCCTGAAACAGGCGCTAGAATCCATGCGCCGACCGGTTTCGCCTCTTTCCGCGCCGCGTGGGAGAACTGGCACAGGGAACGCGGCGACGCATGGAAGGCGATCACCAGACGCGCCGGCGCAACGCCTTTTGAGCTTTCCACCAAAGAGGACGCCGCGGCTTCTTTCATCCGCTTTTTCAAAAGCAGGAAGCGATGATGGATGCGGCGTGTTCCGCGTATTCCGGCGTAAAAAGCCGGTATGGGAAAAACAGAGCGCCGTTCTGCGCGTTTTTTTTTCTGCTTCCGCTCCTTGTTTATGCCGCTGATACGCCTTATCTCATTCCCCAGACCGTGTTTGTAGGGGACAAGGCAACGTTGATCGTACCTTTGGGAACAGCGGACGAGAATTTTCAGCCGCAGTCCATTGACGCGCCGGAAACGCCCGGTGAGCTTGTATTGCACAAAATAACCCTTGAGCGCAAGGGGGACAACGCCCAACTTGCCGTTGAATTCACCGCGTATACTGCCGGTGAAATTGCGTTTCCAGTGATACAGGCCCCGGGATTCCCGGACTTCACCGGACTGAAGGTTGTGATCGCTTCCATATTGGATCCGTCTTCCATGACGCTCTCCGCGCCCGTTTCGCCGCTTTTAGCGCCGGGGACTACAAGTCTCATCTACGGAAGCATCGCCATGGCCATTATGTTGCTGATTTTCACTGTCGGGTTGCGGTTCTTCTGGACGAACCGCTTTCTAAGCGTACGGCAAAGGTTGTTTCGGCGTTTTCTGGTCATCGGCATGAAGGCTTTTATTGCGCGGTTGCGGAAACAACCGGAAAAAGACGCGCTCGACCTTCTTTCAGCGCAATTCAGGCGGTTCTTGACCCGTTTTACCGGCATTGACTGCCTTGCCATAAGCGCCGCAGAATTCGCCGGCTTGGAACATGGCGTTCCTTTGTCCATCATGTTCCGCAAGTGGGATACGTTGCGCTTCAATGTGGAGAGCGTTTCCCCTTCGGACATAATCAACGCGCTTGACGATGCGTACACCTATATTACTACGCTGGATAAAACGGCGCCGGGAGAAAAATATGGCGTTTGAGCATCCCTTTTTTGCTATCGCGGGCATTCTCGCCCTTATCACGCTTCCGTTTCTTTCCCGCCTGATGAAAGACGCGCTTGCCATAGACGTACCGCTTGGTCCTCCGGGCGGTACGCCGTTCAAGCCTCCGTACAGTTTTTCGCTGTTTATGAAAGCGCTCCGCGTCACTGAATGTATCGGCATACTGTCGCTCTTCATCGCGGCGGCGGGACCGCTCTTTCTGTCCAGTCAAACCGTGTGGCTTTCGCGGGGCGCGGATATTATTTTCGTGCTTGACATAAGCCCCAGCATGGCGTGTCTTGACATGAACAACAAAAGCCGTTTTGACGCGAGCAAAGCGTTGGTACGCGGTTTTGCGGAACGGCGCCCTTCGGACAACATCGGACTGGTGGCGGTGGGGAAGGACGCAAGCCTCCTCACGCCGCCGACCGTTGACCGCGAGGCGCTCTTTTCCCGCCTCGACGCCTTGAGGCTCGGCGAACTGGGTGACGGTACCGCGCTGGGGGTGGGGCTTGCCATTGCGGGGTTGCACATCAGCGGTTCAAACGCCGCCAAAAAAGCCGTGGCGCTCATCACGGACGGTGAAAACAACGCCGGTTCAATAAACCCCGCGACCGCCGCCGGTATTTTTCCTGAGCTTGGGGTTAATTTTTGGGTCATCGCCGTTGGATCAAGCGGAGAAATTCCCATTGATTACATCGATCCTTTTACAAAGCTGCGAAGAACCGGCTTTTTTGAATCCCGTTTCGATCCTGAAAAACTGAAACAAATCGCAAGCCGGGGAAATGGAACGTATGCCGGCGCGCCGTCCGCGGATACGTTTGCCGAAGCGTTCGCCCTGTTCGATCAGCGGGAGTTGAGTATCCAGCGCTCCGGGTCCGTAACCAAAACAAAACCCGTACATTCAGTTTTTGCTATAGCGGCGGTTCTTCTCATAGCGGCGGCCCGCTTTATTCGGCGCTACATCGCGGGGATTTTCCTATGACATTTGACGCGCCCATTGTTCTCTCCGGTCTTATCCTCGTCATCCCATTCGTGATTCTTGAGGCGATCCATTACTATAGACGCGGGAAAATATTGAAGCTCCTGAACCTCTTGCAAAAAGAACACAAGAGGCGCTTTGTACTTTCCGCCGTTTTTTTTATGCTTTTTCTCTGCTGCGCCATCATCGCGCTAGCCGGACCGCGCTGGGGCGCGAGATCCGTTGTAGAATACAAGCGCGGAGTTGATGTAGTGTTCGCCTTTGACGTGTCAAGGAGCATGGAGTCCGCCGATGTTGAACCGTCCCGGCTTGGAAGAGCGGTTTCCGTTGCACGGGAAGCTGTCGCGCTCGTGGGAAACGCGCGTATCGGAACAGCCTTCGGCAAGGGCAGAGGCGTTCTGGCGTTGCCCCTCACATGGGACGTCAACGCCGTACTTGTTTTCCTCGACAGCCTCTTAACCGGCGTCCAGAGCGGAACAGGTACCAACCTCGAAAGCCTCATTGAGGCGTCAAGCAGAGCGTTTCTCTCTTCTTTTCCGGCAAAGCGTCTTATCGTGCTTTTCTCAGACGGCGAATCCCTCTCCGGTTCGCTTCAAGCCGCGGTGGACAGGGCACGGCTTGAAAGCATCAGCGTGGTCGCCCTGGGTTTTGGTACCGAAGAAGGCGGCGTCGTTCCCCAAAGAATTATGCTTGACCGCGAGACCGGCGAGCCTGCGGCGGAACAAAAGGTGATTGTCAGCGCCCGGGACACGGAAGCGCTACGGAACGCCGCGGAACGTTCCGGCGGCATTTTTATTGACGGCAACGCTCCTGACGCCGCGCGGACGCTTGCCGGTTATATCAAAACTCTAGCTCCTGAGACCGGCGTCAGCAGTTATAAGATAGAAGCCGCTCCCCGCTGGCGGATTTTTATGCTTGCGGCGCTTGTGTTTCTGCTTCTGTCGAAACTCGCTGAAAAAAAGATTCGCCGGTCGACAACCCCGGGCTGACGCGCGGCGCGTTCACAGCCTCTCAGCCGTCGGCAATCGGACTGCGCTCGCCAAGGCGATCTGCGCGGACGGCGTCCGTGTTTATTTGCAGTGGGGTTTAATACCCCGCCGCTCTGCGGCGGTTAAAATTGGTAACACTAACAAAAAATGGTAGTAAACCCCACAGTTAATAATTTTCTTACAGAACGAACCTCGTAAACAACGCAACGCTTACAAGATACCCCGCCGCAAACGTGTTTGCGCGCTCTGCGGCGGGGAGGTTCATTAGACGCCGCGATCATTCATCTTTTTTATGTATTCTCCATAATTTTCACGCTTCCATTCTGTGTTCTTTTTCACTATTCCCGCCGGATTTCCGGCATATTTTAAGGATGCAATAGACGGAACGGAAAGGCGGGCAGGGATAAGCGCGAAGTTTTACGCGGGGATACCAGTATGGGAGGGGAAAGATTGTCGGTATCCGCCGAGGTACGCTCTCTTGTGATCATGGAGTTGAAAAAACGGTGTGCGGGCGGGCGATGGAAGAGACGAGGAGGATGGAACAGATACGCGCGGTAATTCTGGGGCATAGAGGGCTGGTTACCTTCAGGCTGTCCGG
>JAITAW010000296.1 GCA_031283905.1 Treponema sp.
CCCGGCGGGAATTCTATAGGGATATGCCGAAGGCGGAGCTAATCAAGAAACTGCGGTATTACAAGTTAGATTGCACGGTATGGGAGGCGCTTGCCTCTTGACAATAATCATAGGAGCCGTTGCGGAGGCCGAGTCGTCAAGCCCCGAAGCGCATACCGCCGGAATGTTATGCGCCGTTGTGCCGTACTCCATTATTTATTATTCTTCAATAATGAGTATATCCAATAAAATACCATTTGTATCCCTGTTTATACAATTGATTTAAATTCATTAAACTTTGAAAATTACCCAAATTCCACATGTTCCAACCTCTTTCCAATACAAATTCTCTCCCTGCGTGTGTCATTCCCTCTTTTTTATTACTAAATACAAACAGCAAATATCCGCCGTTGCGAGAGTTTTCTTTGTTTAATAATAAATCAGACACAGAATCGCCAGAATCAACAGTAGGTTTTATTCCACATCCAAATTATCCGGAAAAATAATATTCACTTTTCTTCCGTCTTTTATAAAGTCGATAGGTATATGTAATGATTCGGCAGGATATTCTACCAATTCATTAAATATTTCAACTGTCACCAAATTTAAGTATTCCGTATAATCCAATTCCAATTCAAGCGGGGCATCAGAATAATAATCGAGAATTGGTACATTATTTATCCTTAAATATGATGTATTTGAACAAGACGGCAAAACCACGGCAATAAGTAATAGACAACCAAAGGCATAGCCGCCTGTTTTTAAGAAAGCCCATGAATCCTACCTAAAAACCCTTTCCGCAATCTCCCGGTACCACCGCGTCTCTTTGACGATAAACCGCCGCGCGGCGCGGTATACCTCGGCCTCGTTGAACTCCGTTACAACCGCCTCCGCCTTTGTTACAACCTCGCCGTTACGAAACAGCGCTATCGTAACATCCCCGGTGAAGAAAAACCGGTTCGCCAGCCCCGCCTGCTTCTTCACCGTGAGCGCGATTCCAAACTCATAGCGCACATCGTCATGCGCGCCGTCCCGGGTGTCTGACGAAACCCGCAACGGCGCGTCATTCGCGGCAAGCGCCCCGCCTAACGCCTCCGCGAGCGCGGGCCGCTCCTCCTCCGGTATCGAATCATTAAAGACGACGGCGGCCGGTAACGGCAGACCTATCGTATGCAGAGGCCGCGTATCAACCAGCGAAACCCGCGCCCGGTCAAACGCGAACACATAGCGCCAGCCGGCGCGGTAAACAACCGGCGGAAAGTCCGCGTTCACCGGAGAGACTACCCGCACATCGTTATTCTCACGGGGATTGATACGGAACACCCCGCGCTCCCCCGCGTTCACCATGTCGCTGCCTCCCGCGTCAATCCGCGACAGCCGCGATGAAGCCGTCCGCGCTATGCTCACCCCGCCGGACGTACTGTTGTTCTCAAGCACGATGTATGCGGCGTTGTCGTTAAGCGGCGGCGCGGCGTCAATCACAACGGAAGACCGGCTCCTGCGGTCGTCTATCTGATAGTAGAAATTGCTGTCTACGGGGCGCACGTCCCTCAGACGGAAGCCTCTCGTCAGCGGCACGTCAAAGACCGGATAAAAATACTCCGCCGCCCCGAGCGTCCCGCGCCCGGTCCCGGAACTATGCGGCTCAAGCAAGCAGACATCCGCCCGTCCGGATCCGGCCACGATATGCACGGTAAACGGCGTATTGTTCACGAACCGCGTCTCCCCGGCGTTTTGGGCGTACAACGCCGGGGAAAACAGGGCGCTTATGCAGGTAAACACAAGCGCCCTGACGGGGCGGCGGAACGCCCGCAGTCCCGTCCGATAAGCGGCTTTTTGCTTACCGTTCATTAACCAGTTGGATACTAAAATCATTATTATCCGACTCGCCAAGCCGGATAATCTCAGGGATCGCGCCCTGCTTGATCCGCACCTGGTAGTTATACCCCGCCTCATAGGTATATTCCGGTATGCCGATAACATTCGCCGCGCCCAGGCTCAGGTCAATGTTCAGGCCGCCGATACGCAAAGACCGCTGTTTTTGCAAGTTCAACTCGTAGGTTTCGGACCCGGGGTTGATCATCGTGGTGCCGTTCTGGTTCGTTTTCCGGCTGGAGCCTTCGAGCAGATACGCGCCCCGGTTCGTCTCGTTGGTAACGATGAGGGTCGCGAAGGGCGAGAACAGGTCGGCCGGTTTCGAGTTGAAGTTGATCACCGGCGAGTCGCGGCCCGGACCCGGAATAACCGGCATCATCGGGATGCCGTCTGCCAGATCGCGGGCGGTAATACTCCGTATGCCCGTTGTGGAGCGGTCGTAGTACTCGTACACCGGAAAGAAAAAGTACCCGTCGGGATTCGGCTCCATGTAGACCTTCTTGTTCCGCTCAAGAGGCGCAAGGGTGGTCAGGGTAGGGCCGTCCGGGCGGTCGATACGGATTTGCAGGGCCATGGCGGTGTCGTTTTGGATGATAACGTAGGCCTCGCCGCCAAGCACCTGGTTGATGTTCACCTGGATTGCCCGCGCCGCGCCCTTGTCGTAGACCACGAGTCCCGCGAAAATGATGTCGTCGCTGTTCAGGTTGGATCCCTTGCCGCGATAAACGCTCTCCTTCACCGCGCGCAAGAGGAACGTACCGCTCGCGTCTTCCAGCTTGTCGAAGAAGTCGATGCGCCGCGAAGACAGCGCCCGTACGCCGCCCAGAATATGCTGGTTGACGATTGTCCCCGCGAACAGTACGAGCGGATCGTTCACGTTGTTGTTGACCGTGAGGAAGCCCGCCGGGTCGTTTTCCCATTTGATATCCGCCTTGGCCGCTTCCCGCGCCGAAGTCGATTCCGCGCCGCTTTGCGTGGCGCATCCCGTTGCGATAACCACCGCCGCGGCGATGATTAGTCCGAACACTGTTTTTTTCATCATGTTTTACTCCTTATGATAAAAAATTAAAATTTTATTTGCGGCGGGGTTTACTACCCCGCCGCAAACCTGTTTGCGCGCCTTGCGGCGGTTAAAAAGTAGTAAGCCCCGCATTAAATACTTTTCTTACTTAAACCGGTAGGCGTACCCCAGCATAAGCCGGAGCGCGATTAGGGTATCCTGATCTATATAATCACGACCCCCGAACCCCGGATGGCTTTTATCTTCGGGGCTCATGATATTACACACTAGGCCGAACCGGAAAAGATGATGATCGCCGCCGAGAACACCGCCGGCAACAATGTCAAACCCAAATGAGTCGTATGTTTGTTTTGCGGGGACCTCCTCGTCGCCATACTTGTAGTAGCTCTCGACCTCGTACGTCTCCATCATGCCGCCGATACCCAATCCGAGGTAAAATCCCACGCTATCGCTTACCGGCAAAAACGCGTTCAGGCGGGCATACGGATACCATGAGCTATAGCCGGTAACATCGTAGTATATCCGGTCGGTATAGGTCTTAGTTGTTGTTTGGTTGTAGTTGTAGTCGTAGGAGGTTTTGGTGTAGGTGTAATTCATTCTGCCAGAGAGCCACCATGAAAGGAATCCAAAGTCTACGCCGCCTTCGATGAACAGATGGGGGATGAACGGGACGGGAATGGTCAGGTTCGCGTTCACAAAAAGAAGGGGCGAATTGAACGCTGACGCTCCAAGGTTCAGGCCTATAGCGGCGAGGGTTTTGCCGTCCCTCCAAAGATAGTCATGAAAGGCGCTGTTCCAGTTTTCTTTTTTCCGTTCGGCTTCACGCCGTTGCTGTACACGTTTCTGTTCGGCTTCACGCTGTTGTTGTTCACGGTCCGCTTGCCTCTGCTCGGCTTCCGCCCTCTCCATATTTTCACGGTGCCTCCCCGCCCGGACGCCGGTCAGCATGTACGAAAGTTCTGACATAATGTCGATACCGTCTTCCAGGTTCTCGTATTCTTTGAACGCCGCTTCGATTTGTTCGGCGCTTTCAATCTCCAGTATGCTGACGCTAAACAGGTTCATATTGCCCAGTTTGCTAATCGATCCCGCCAGCACATACTGGGCATTGGTCGCCTTGCCGATGGCGATCATACTTTGGCGGTCGGTCATGCGGGAATTCTGCTGGATGTTCAATTCTGTCAGGACGCTCTCAATCGTTTTTGTCCGGGGGAATACCGCATATTCGCCGCTCTTTGCTATTTCCGTAGCCAGTATCTGGGCAAGCAGTTCGGCTTCGTCCTGCTTCACGGTCCGGTCGCTAATTTGCAGCGGCAGCACCGCAAGCGTTTTGGCGGGCGCCGCGCCGCCGTCCTGAATTGATGATACGATATTCTGCGCCATTGACGGCAGCAAAGCGGGGATGTCTTCAACCCGCCGGTATTCCCGGTAGTCGCCGGTTATCTGCCGCATGGTTTTTACCTCGATAATCGAGATTAAGAGGAGGTTCGCGTTCCCCAGCCGCGCGATATGCCCGGACACCACATAATTCGCATTCATCTGCTTCCCCAGCTCGGCTATTGTGTCCGAGTCGGTGAGTCCGGAACGCTGAAACTCTTGCTCCCTCAGCACGCTCTCGACGCTGCTTGTCCGGGGGACAATCCTGAATGTGCTCTTCAACTCCTCGGATGCCGAAAAGAGGTTCGCTACCGTGTCCCCGTCGGTTCCGCTTCCGCCGGTAAACGGCAGAATACCCAGTCTGGGCTTCTCCTGCGCGTACGCCGTCAACGCCGCGCACAACAAAACTAGTACCATAATCATCTTTTTCATTTATTTCTCCTTAAAAAATGAATTTCCTTTATCTTTTAATCCGGTTTCCCAAAACCGGATACCGGATCGGTGTTTGCGCGGGTATGCGTAACGGCGAGGGGTAGAGGGGCCGGACCGGAGGGAATCACGGCGGTAACGGTCATGTTCGCCGCATTGAAGGTTTTTCCCGCCGTCCCGAAGCCGTAGGCGCTTTGGCGGAACCGGACAGGGACGCCGCGCCGCAGTCCGCGGCGTGAAGATAAACCGCTAGGAAAACGCAGAGGAATAGGCTTGTATAGAAGAAAAGGGTTATTATCTAG
>JAITAW010000037.1 GCA_031283905.1 Treponema sp.
GCTTCTCGTAAATGTCGCGTCCTACAAGGAATAGCGCCTGCTCCTCAAGGTTCTTCGGTTTTGTAACGCCGGCTTCGGCGCGTTGCTTTTCAATAATGGACATTGCTTCCGCCGGGGTCTTGACGCCCCACATTTTGCTGAACGTGTTCATATTAAACGGCAGGCTGTACAATTCATCTTTATAACGCGCAACGGGCGAATTGACGTAGTTGTTAAACTCGGCAAATTTGTTTATATAATCCCACACCGTTTTGTCGCCGGTATGGAAAATGTGCGCCCCGTACTTGTGTACATTGATGCCGTTACGGTTTTCGGTATAAATATTTCCGGCAATGTGGGGGCGTTTGTCAATGACAAGACACGTTCTGCCCCGCGCAACCGCTTCATGGGCGAATACCGCGCCGAACAGCCCGGCGCCAACAATCAAATAATCGAACATCTATCTATTTGTCCTTTAACCCAAGATAACCCCGCCAAAACTCTTCGGTAATATAACGATGATAATTTTCTTGGTAATACGCGGCGGTTTTCTTAAACTTTAAGCCGAAAGACCACACCAGACTCAAGAGCCGCGCCGTAAGCGTTATGGCAGTAAACAGGCTTTTCTTTACTTTCCTCGCCGCGTGCTGCTGAACGTCCCGAAGCAAAGCGGCGGAGTCAACGCTTCCAAGCCATTCTATCCCCCGGCAGTAATCCTCCACCGCCCTCATCATCAATTCGGCGTTGTTAAATCTGGAGGATACGATCCTATACGCTATTTTGATAAAAATACGTGCCTGAAAATATATCTTCCCGCAGCCTCGAAAAGTGGAAGCTCTGTGTATTGTTATAATAATGAGGCGGTTGCGTATGGAATAATAATCTTTCCAGTCGGTACGCTTTGCGGCAAGGGTTTCATGCCGGATGCAGATACCGCTTACAACCACTTTCTCACGCTCTTTGTTTCTTAAACCCCAATCGGTATCATCGTATTGAAAAAAAAGCGGCAGGGCTAAATTGTCGTTCAACGTATCTTCAAGCGGGAAACAACAATACCACCACGCGCAATAATTTATCGGTTCTTCAATCTCATTGAGGACTATCGATCTGACATCGGTAAGATCATAGCCGTGCTTATGCTGTACGATTTCGGTGGGTTTTATAATTTCTCCCGATGCGTACTGAATATGCGGCTTATCCATCGGGAGCATCGCGCCGTTTATCACAAGGTTCGAATGTTCTTTTTTCAATAACCGGAGAAACGTATAGGTACGTACCAGCGCATCGTACGTAAAAAAAATATCATCGTCCATAAGCACTATGTGCGTCAGGTTGTACCGGTCTTTATCGGCAAGCGCCTCAATCATGCAACGCGAGAAACCACCGGAGCCGCCGCTATTGATATTGGGAAAGAGTTTTATTGTTTCGCTCTCGATTTCCTCTTTTTTCAAGGTTTGACCGTTATCGGCAATGTACACGCGGATGTGATTGTTCAAAATCGAGCGGCTATTGGAAAAGATCGTCTCATTAAGCATGGCTATGTTTGTGCTAATATAATGTTCTCGTTTATAGGTGCAAATGGCAAGCGCAAGATTAATCTCCGGCAACGCTTCTTCATCAATAGCCGTCCGATACGCGCCGCCGTACAATTCCGAATTTTCAAAAGCCCTGACTGTAAACGCAAGCAGATCACACCCGCAATCGGGATAGGCGAGTTCACATTCCGTGGGTTCTTGTAAAGAAAATGTCTTTTTAACTAATGTCTTTTCAATAAACCCGCCATTTAGTTTACCCTTTAAGCCGGAAACAACCTCAAAGCCGAGAAGTGTTACCTCAAAACATCCTTTTGCTGTTAACGCTAAAGAAATTTTGCCAATAACCGTATACTTTTTCCATTTTTTCAGAGCAAAACTGTTGTAATAGGTTGTGAAAGCCGCCGTCCCGCAGGCATGAACGCTCAGTCTTTTTCTCTCAAGGCTAACGTCCATATCGGATGCGCGTATATAAAGCCGATCTAATACTTCAGGAAGCTGGAGATTTTGTACTACCATGATTCGCCAATTCTTCAAAAAGATTATAAACCCTCTCCATCATCTTGTCAAAATCGTATTCCTCGTATACCCGCTGTCTGGCATTCGCTCCCAAACGGACGCGGAGTTCGTCATCGTCAACCAAGCGCTGAATAGCTGCAGACAGAGCTGCCACATCGTTTACCGGCACGGTCAAACCGGTCTTTTCGTGAATACTAACCAACGGTACCCCTGTGGGCAGAGTGGTAGTGATAACAGGTTTACCATAGAACATGGCTTCCATCTGGGCAAGCCCAAAGGCTTCGATATTGGCGTTAGACGGGAACACAAACATATCGCAGTCGGCGTAAGCCGCTTTTAGCTCCTCAAACGGCAGATAATCGAGGAATTGGATTTTCTCCAACAAACCTTCCGCTTTGACACGAGACTTTAGCCCATATTCCAAAACACCCCTTCCGGCAATGAACAGTTCCGCCCCTTGGACAGTCCGCATTGCCTGAATGAGTATATCAATGCCTTTGTAATACACAAGCCTGCCCACAAACAACAATTTTTTATTCTGCTTATTAGACAATTTATTCGTGAGATAACCCTTGACAATTATCTGCTCATAATCGGAAAATTTCAACCCAAAAGGGATTACCCTACATTTTTCTCTATACGGTTCCAAAAGAGCGGAGTTGTCTATATGCGCCTGCGTTGCCGCCACAATAACATCCGCTCTCTTTAAAAACCATTTCAGGATTGGTTTTATGATTTTCAGCAACCTTCGCTGACTGATGATGTCGCTGTGCCACCACACAACAACTTTCCCTCTATATCCTGAAAAGAGACAGGCCAGATCCGCCAGCGGGAACGGCGTATGAAATAGCAAGATATCGTACTGCCTTGATAACCTCCACAATTTAAATATAAAATCAAAGGATATGGGCATTGAATAAAGAATACCGAGACTTGCCGAACGGATTATGTGGACGTTATTCATAGTCGTCTCTTCCGCTTTACCTTTACTCTGGCATACAAGCACCTTCATATCGCTTTTATTATTGAGTCCTTCGGCTATATTCTGGACCACCCTTTCAACTCCTCCCACCCAAGGAGCGTAAAATTTATTGATTTGAAGGATCGCAATCTTTTTCATTACATAAACCCTTATAAATTTTTACAAGTTTTTCACCCGCATGTTTCCAAGAATAATCTAAAATCCGTTGTTTTCCCCGAGCCGATAAGTCTTCGCGGAAGTTCTTATCGGCATACAGTTTATGGATGCCCGCTTCAATGGACTCGACATTAAGGGGATTCACCAGTAATGCCGCGCTCCCGGCTATTTCTCTCAGGGAGGAAGAGTCTGAAGTCATCACCGGTGTTCCACAAGACATGGCCTCAAGAATAGGCATTCCAAAGCCCTCATAAAGCGAAGGAAAACAAAAAGCTATAGCGCCGCTCAATAATGCCGGTATATCCTCTTTTTCGACATAACCGGTAAAAATAATT
>JAITAW010000047.1 GCA_031283905.1 Treponema sp.
CGCAACCCCGTGCTGACCTCCGATAGCTGTCGCTGCCGGATAGTCCGCATTAATTTGGGTTACTTTTTCATAATGTCTCAAACCCTCCTTTTCGGTTACTTTTTCGATGTCTCACTGCGGCGGCTTGCAAATCTCTCTCAAGATAGGTATACTTGGCGCTATGCGTGTTATAAAATTTGGCGGTACATCGGTTGGAACACACGGTTCTATCAGGAATATTATTGCGATTTTAAAAAACAAGGAACATGCTGGCGACACCCAGGCAGTTGTGGTTTCCGCTTTGTCAGGCGTTACCGATGCGTTGATCGATATAGCGCGGAAAACCCGCGCCGGAGACGAGGAATATAAATTCGCCGTGGAAAGGCTGTGTGAACGGCACTACGACTTAATCGCCGCTTTTCTGTCCGGCAAACAATTGACCGAAACGCTTTTCACCATAGACAGGCTCTGGATAGATCTGAAAGCGATTCTGGAGGCCGTTGCCGCGCTGGGTGAATTGTCGCCGGGATCGCTGGACAAGGTGATGAGTTTCGGCGAGCGGCTTTCGGCATCGCTGTTAACTAGCGTGTTCGCGGCGCACGGCATATGCGCAACATATGTTGACGCGAGAACGCTGGTAAAGACGGACGCGAATTTCGGCGCGGCCCGCTTTCTGGAAAAAGAGACGTTTGCCAATATACAGAGGCATTTTTCATTGCGCCCCAACACGGTGCATGTTACGACCGGTTTTATAGGTTCGACGGTTGACGGCGTTACCACGACGCTCGGGCGGGGCGGTTCCGATTTAAGCGCGGCTATTTTTGCGGCGGCGCTTGACGCCGAGTCTCTTGAAATATGGACCGATGTTGACGGTATGCTTACGGCGGACCCGCGCCTGGTAAAAAACGCGTTCAGAATTGAGGAGATTTCCTATGCCGAGGCAATGGAGCTTTCCCATTTTGGGGCAAAGGTCGTGTACCCGCCGACCATGCGTCCGGCGCTGGTAAAAGGCATACCTATCCGCATACTCAACACGTTTAATCCGGATAATCCCGGAACATGGATAAAAAACAACGCCAAAGCGGGGCTTTACCCTATACGGGGCATTTCTTCCATGAATAAAGTGGCGCTGGTACGGGTGCAGGGCGCGGGTATGGTCGGCGTTACGGGTTTTTCGGCGCGTCTTTTCGGCGCGCTTGCCCGGAAAAAGGTGAACATCATCCTGATTACCCAAAGCTCAAGCGAGTATTCCATCTGTTTTGCGGTGCTGCCCGAAGACATCGAAGGCGCGGAAGCGGCGATAAAAGAGGAGTTTGCGCGGGAGCTGGAGCGCGGCGCTATTGAACCGGTTGAAACGATGCGAGAGCTTGCGATTATCGCGATAGTGGGCGCGCAGATGCGGAAGGTGTCCGGCTGTTCGGGAGCATTTTTTCACGCGCTTGGACGCAACGGCGTCAACGTGATCGCCATCGCCCAAGGCTCCTCGGAACTGAACATATCGGCGGTCATTGCCAGACAGGACGAGGCCAAGTCGCTGAACGCGGTGCATGAGGCGTTTTTCCTGTCCGGCACCCGTTCCGTCAACCTCTTTCTGGTGGGCACGGGTCTTATCGGCGGCACGCTGCTTGAACAGTTGGCTATGCACCGGGACGCGCTTGAGGCGGAACACAAGATATGCGTCAATGTAGCCGGCGTCGCGGACTCAAGGAACATGCTTTTGTGCGCGGAAGGGCTTGATCCCAAGGTTGTGAAGCCCATGTTGAAGGGCGAGGTCCCTGTGGAAGAGCGGGTCGCGGGCGCTCCTTTTGATATTGAGATTTTCATCAAGCTGATGAAGGCGATGAATCTGCCGAATACGGCGTTCTGCGATTGTACCGCGAGCGATACGGTCGCCGCCAAATACGCCGCAATTCTGAAAGCGTCCATTCCCGTTGTTACGCCGAATAAACGCGCCAACTCCGGCTCCTTTGATTATTACAAGGAAATTACCGGTTATGCGCGGACACGGGGCATACCCTATTTGTATGAAACTACGGTGTGCGCGGGGCTGCCGGTTATTTCCACGTTGCGCGATCTGTTCCTTTCAGGCGATCATGTCAGGCGCATAGAAGCGGTGCTTTCCGGCACCTTGAGCTATATTTTCAACAATTTTGACGGCGGCAAGCCGTTTTCCGCTCTGGTGCGGGAGGCGAGAGACAAGGGCTATACCGAACCTGATCCCCGCGATGATCTCAACGCCATGGACGCGGCGCGGAAGGCGCTGGTGCTTGCCCGCGAGTGCGGTATGCCGCTAGAGTTTTCTGCGGTGTCCATTGAGCCGATACTGCCGGCGTCCTGTTTCGAGGCCGCGACTGTGGACCTGTTTTTTGCGGAACTGGAAAAAGCGGACGCGGGTTTTGAGCGGCGGCGCGTGACCGCCAGAGCGGAAGGCAAGGCGCTCCGGTATGTTGCGGTTATTGAAAACAATGCGGCATCGATCTCCATCCGTACGGAAGGGAAGGACAGCCCGTTTCGCTCCCTCACCGATGCGGACAACATCGTCGTCATTACGACAGACCGGTACTCAACCCTGCCCATGGTGATAAAGGGTCCCGGAGCGGGCGCTCAAGTTACCGCCGGCGGCGTGTTCGCCGATATTGTACGCATTGCAAAGACGCTGGTATAAGGCGGATGTTTTTCTGTAGCCGCTTTTCGGCGGACCCGCATCCTAGTGACAAGGCAGAGTCTGCACGGGGGAGCCATACAGTAGATGAATGTGGTCTATCTGCCGTCCCGATATGGCCAGTACCTGGGCGCGTATGTCCGGGGCGAGGTGCAAGTCCGGCTCGCAGCTTGCCGCGAGGAAGTCAATGTTTTGCCTGATGATCTCCGCCAGATAGGACCCGCATTTATACCCGTAAAACCGCCGGACGGCTTCGATGCGGACAACGGTCTCCCGGGTGTAGACCGGTTTGCCCGGCCGGTTTTTAGGCCTTGTTTTTTTCCGCTTTACAAACGACCGTTTTCCCGTCTATGACGGTCTTGCCGGCGGCGTACTTCCGGTTATAGCCGGTGAGCCGGACGTACTGGTGCAGTATCAAGCCTTTTTCCTTTTTGCCTGCCTTGAGGTACGCTCCTCTGGTTCCCGCGTTACCGCTTTTCGTTCGTTCATACGCAACCCCGTGTTGACCTCCGATAGCTGTCGCTGCCGGATAGTCCGCATTAATTTGGGTTACTTTTTCGATGTCTCACTGCGGCGGCTTGCAATTATAAGAATTGCGTACTATAATTAATTTGAAATCGCGCTACATTATTGTGTAAGAATGTTACGAATAGGCGTAACGGCGGCTTCAAGCCTTTCGTTTCATCGTCTTATTAAGGAGTTGTTTATGAAAAGTCAAAGATTGAATAAAGTGAAGGTATCCAGCCCTCCTTCCCCCGGACATTATCACTATTCTTTTAAACCATGAAGGACCGTTGTTAGTATGAACGCGGCGCGGTTTTGGGAACGGTTTAAGGTTGCGCTTATCCTGTGGGGGTTGATGACCGTCCTGTTCGGGCTTACATGGTATGGTAGCAGTTACGTTACCCAGCAAACCTTTATGGAAGAGAAAAAGGGCAAACTCCTTTCGTATGTAAAAATCTTAAATGCGTATCTTGGGACGAAAGCCTACGATGATCTGTTGCGCGAGGCGGGAGCGGAAAACGCCGGGAGGGATGAGAAAATACGTGTTTTAAATCAGGCGCTTTCAAGTATCACGGAATATGTGGGCAATTCCAGTTCCGGGTTAGGCGTCGGCTACTATTCTCTGGATTTGGACGGGATTCTTACCTACGGTCCTTCCGAGCGATTTGGACACAATGTCGGCACGGCTATAGCGGAGAAGCGGCAGGGAAAGAAGGCGATGGCTGAAAACAGGATCATTGTTACCACCGAAGATAACGGGTTGCGGGGCAATATCGTTCATGCCATATATCCGCTTGAGAGGAACGGCAGGGTTATCGGCTATGTGTTTGCGAACGAGGCGCTGGATGATGTTACTGTGCAGATCGCCAACAGTTCCAAAAATATATTTATCCTGATGACGCTGTGCTACATTGCGGCAATTTCCCTGATAATAGTGTTTTTCAAGCAGACGGCACTGGATACCAACCGCATCATCAACGGCGTACAGGATATGAAAGACAATTTGCGCAAGCGAATTCCCCCTATTAAAGGCGATTTGCGCTATATTGCCGAGAATATCAATACTATGGCTGATGATTTGCTCAAAGCGGACGAGGAAAAACACGCGCTTGCGGAAGCCGCCAATCAAGCGCAACGGGATTTTCTGGCCCGCATGAGCCACGAGATACGGACGCCGATGAACGGCGTTCTCGGCATGACCCGCATGGCGCTGCAGGCCAACCCTACGGGCAAACAACTTGATTACCTGAAAAAGATACAAGCGTCCGCGGCAATTTTGCTCGGCGTTATCAATGATATTCTGGATTTCTCAAAAATAGAAGCCGGCAAAATGGAACTGGAACCGCATGATTTTAAACCCAAGGAAATGGTGGAAACCATTGAGGAATTGGTGTCGCCCCGCGTTGAGGAGAAACATCTTGGGCTTGTTACAACGGTGGATGAGAGCGTACCGGAATGGCTGTACGGCGACAGCGTAAAGATTTCGCAGATTTTGCTCAACCTGCTTGGAAATTCGGTGAAATTCACCCTTGAGGGGCATGTTTCGCTGAATATAAAATGTAAAACCGTTTCTTCACAAGGGCTGCGCCTGTATTGCGATGTGGAGGACACGGGCATCGGCATGAACGCCGAACAGAAACAGAACCTCTTCAAACCCTTTTCTCAAGCGGAACGCTCCACAACCCGCAGATTTGGCGGGACCGGGCTTGGGCTTTCCATAACCAAAGCGCTGGTTGAGATGATGCGCGGGTGCATCACTTTGGAAAGCGAACCGGGCAAGGGAAGCCGCTTTTCGTTCTATGTTGATGTACAAGAAAGCGCCGCCGGCATCAAAGATGCCGAAAATACCGCGGAAGCCGAAAAACAGATCGCGATGCCGCCCAATTATAAAGGACTCGCCTTTCTGCTGGTTGAGGATAATGAAATAAATCAAGAGATAGCGGCATCTTTGCTCGGTGAATTCGGCGCGAACGTAGATGTCGCGGCCAATGGGGAAGAGGCGCTCAAAGCGTTCCTCGAAAAAGACTACGCGATCATTTTCATGGATGTCCGTATGCCTGTCATGGACGGGCTTGAAGCGACCCGTCGAATCCGCGCCAGCGGGAAACACGATGCCGCGACTGTTCCCATCATTGCGATGACCGCAAGCGCGATGAATGAAGAAAAAGCCGAGTGCAAGGAAGCGGGCATGAACGATCACATCTCCAAACCCATTGAGATTGACGCCATGAAACAGGTGATTGACCGCGCTACCGGTCATTCTGTCTGATGAGGGAGGATTTTCTTCCGCTCCGGCCGGTTGGCGAACGGCGCGGCCGCCAGTTCCAACGCCGGCAGATCGGCGCCCGATTCGGACGCCGCTTTATTGGCGGCTTTGATCTCGGCGAGTACTTCTTGCCTGAACACTTTAACGCTTCGGGGCGCGTCAACGCCTATGCGTATCTGATCGCCCTTGATTTCTATAATTGAGATTGCTATGTCATCTCCTATCATGATCTTTTCGTTGACTTTCCGCGACAGTATCAGCATTATGGTTCCTTTTGCCCGGGGTGTAATTCAGACGGCCCGTCTGACGGCGGCTCTTCATCCATCCCGCTTTCAGCCCTTTCAGCCGCAATGTCATGCTTGGTTTTCCAGCGGGGATCGGTTAGCACGATTTGACAGCCTCGTTTTGTTTTCTTGTTGATAACGAGCGGGCCCTGAAGATTCGCCGTTATCGCGCCATCGTTGTTCGGAATCGTTATAATGGCAAGAATTGCCGCTTGTTCAGGTTTCTCTATCCCAATAAGGTCCATTTCTTCTTGAGCTATATCGGCCTCATAATCGGGTCTGAACAGGAATGGATCGATCAGGATAAAACAGAGATCTTTGTCATCCAGAGATTGAAAATAGTAAAACGGGGGTTGTCCGGCATCAAAGAGAACAAACCCGGTACAGTTTTCAAAACCATAAAGTCCTTTTGGAAAAAAGACTTTCTGCTGATCGTCAATGTCGATTTCACCCAAAAATTTTGTGTTAATGCGCATAGCTTCCTCCTAATTTAGCTAATAAAGCGTCTCTATCAAAAACAGGACGCGCCGAGCATATATCGGGATCGGTGTTTTCGCCCGCCACCCGTATTTCCCAATGCAGATGAGGTCCTGTGGCAAGTCCCGTAGCGCCCGATTCGCCTAAAACGCGGCCCTTTTCGACCAGGGAGTCTTCTTTAACCGCCAGTTTGCTCATATGGTAATAGATTGAATACACCCCGGGCAAATGCTCTATGATGACCGAATTGCCGGTGGCTTCCCTGTATTCCGCGAGCAACACCTTACCGTCCGCGCAGGCTCGCACCGTTGTACCGGTCGGGACGCCATAATCAATGCCCGCATGTATTGCGGTGTCAGTTTTGCCGGTGCTGTACCGGTATACGCGGCGGTCGCCGAAAAAGCTCGTGCGCCTCGTATCCGTTGGCACGGGCGACGTAAACGCCGAAACCGTGTAAATCTCTCTGCCGGTGCGCGAAAGTATAGTCCACAGCCTGTTCGCCTGTTGGGTTTTCAGGGCGCTGGGTACGGCGCGTATCCCGGTGTTCTGTTCGTTGAGCGCTATCTCTTCCGATGCAAACTTCCGATCGCCGATGGTAATGGCGAATTCTTTTATAACCGCGTCCCCGTTCTCTATGCGCAACGCCGCATTTCCCGGTTTTGCGGTTGACGGCACGGTCAAAAGCGCGATTTGTACGATATTGCCTTCAACGAATACCCGTGGGGAGAGCGTCCAAAATACCGCTTTCGCAAGCCGCCGTCCCCGGCCGCTCACCAATGAAAGCCGGAGATTCGCTCCGCCCGCTCCCGCAATCGCAACGCTCACCGGCTCTCCGGGCAGGAGATGTTCGGGAATAACCGCGGCTTTGAAATGAGGCGGCTGGGCAAAAAGCCGCGCTTTCGGCGCCGCCGTGACGCACAGCGCCAGCAGGATAAAAAAGGGCAGTCTTTTTTTCATTCTTTTCCTCATCCATGATCCCGGCGCCGCGGAGCCACACGTTATTCTTCACTCCGCTTCAAATCAAGCGTTACCATCTGCGGCGTTTCCGTTCCATTATACCAGTTTCTGTTGAGATGGAACACCACATCAACCGCATTGTTCACATCAAAATCCTTTTTCACCTTTTCCGCCGCATTCCAGTAGACAGCAGACCATTTGTGCTTGCCCGTATCAAGCGTTATTTTAACGTGGTTCGCCCCGTTCTTGCCCATGAATTGAATGTCTTGCACTCTCATTCTCCGCGCCATAAACGTGATCTGGTCGTTGCCCGCGCCAAATGGCTCCAAACGGTCGATCGCCTTGAAAATATCGGGAGTAAGGTAGGAAGGCGGCAGTTCCGCGTCAATGGCAATATCCTCCTTGCCCGCTTCCGCGCTTTCTTCCGAAAAATCGATTGTCTGGGCTATTGTCTTGAGGCGTTCCAGAAACGTCTCCCAATGCCGCTTTTCCATGCTGAATCCCGCCGCATAGTCATGCCCGCCTTTGTCAATGAATAAATCGGCGCATTGCTCCAGAATAGGGGTGAGGTCGTATCCATGCGTGGATCGCAACGAAGCGGTTACCGTGTATTCGCCGAAAGACGCGGCGAGCGAAGGCGTCTTGAAAAAGTTGATCATGCGGCTTGCCATGATGCCGGTAACGCCGCGGAAAATTTCTTTCCCATACGCCACCGCGAAGGCGTTGTTGAATTCGGCGAGGTTGCTTGCCGCCAGAGGCTCCACAAACGTCCACGTTTCCGCGCCGAGCCGCTTGCGTTCCTCATTCATATCGTAGAGCTCGCCGGCAAGCGAAAACCGCGCGCCGCCCTCTTGCTCAAGCAACAGCCGTACCGCTTTTTCCGGACTGCCCATGCGTCCCGCCGCATTGACCGCGGGACACAGCGTCCATGAAAGGGTCTGCGCGGTAATGCGCCGCGCAGACAAATCGAGCTTGATCAACAGGTCGGAAAGTCCGTTGCGCGGTTTCTTCTGCATGCCCATAAGGCCCGCGCGTACGATAACGCGGTTTTCATTGACAAGCGGCATGATGTCCGCTATGGTTCCAAGACATGCGAGTTGCAAATCCGCCATATCTTCATCGGTAAAGTGTTTTTCCCGCTTTTGGATAAAAGAGGTGAAGAGGTTGATGAATACGTCAAGCTCGTCGCAGTCTTTGCTTGAATAGCGGACGAAACTTGACATTTCTTTGAGACGCAAAAGGCT